>NZ_JBISDI010000040.1:0-35510 GCF_051162045.1 Anaerozeibacter quisquiliarum | reverse complement strand
TACGTGAACCTTGTTCCGCTCAAATTTCGCCTTCGCCATCGCTATTGTTGCCTCCTAAAGTCTTGTCAGCCCGGAGCCACCGCTTACGAAACCCCGGGAGGTTTGGAGGGTCGCAGCCCTCCATGTACAATCATTTGTGCCGGCTCTGCCGGTGCAAATGGATTCCGGTCAAGGGCGGGCCGCAGCCGAATTTACGCAACGGCGCTGTCAGCCCAGTATCTTGGCCGCGATGTTCTTGGGCACTTCTTCGTAATGCTCAAACTGCATCGAGTAGGTGCCGCGCCCCTGCGTGCGCGAGCGCAGCTCGGTCGCGTAGCCGAACATCTCGCTCAGCGGCACGATGCAGTCGATCGACTGCAGGCCGGCGTGCGCATTGGTCGCGGCCACGCGCCCGCGGCGGGAATTCAAATCGCCGATGACGTCGCCCATGTAGTCGTCGGGGACGACCACTTCGACGCGCATCATGGGTTCGAGCAGCGCGGGGTCGGCCTTCTGCAGCGCTTCCTTGAATGCCATCGAGCCCGCGATCTTGAATGCGATCTCGCTGGAGTCCACGTCGTGGTAGCTGCCGTCGTACACCGTGGCCGAGAAGTCGACCACCTCGTGTCCGCCCAGGATGCCGCTCATGCAGGCCTCGCGGATGCCCGCGTCGATCGCCGGGATGTACTCCTTCGGGATCACGCCGCCCACGATCTTGTTGATGAACTCGTAGCCCTCGCCCGGCTTGCGCGGTTGAAGCTCGATCCAGCAATGGCCGAACTGACCGTGACCGCCGGTCTGGCGCACGTAGCGCCCCTCCGCCTTGGCGGCCTTGCGGATGCACTCCTTGTAGGCCACCTGGGGCTTGCCGACCGTCGCCTCCACCTTGAACTCGCGCAGCAGCCGATCGACGATGATCTCGAGGTGCAGCTCGCCCATGCCCGCGATGATGGTCTGGCCGGTGTTCTCGTCGGAGTAGGTCTTGAACGTCGGGTCTTCCTCGGCCAGCCGCACCAGCGCCAGCGTCATCTTATCCTGGCCGGCCTTGGTCTTGGGCTCGATCGCGACGCGAATAACCGGATCCGGGAATTCCATGCTCTCGAGGATGATCGGGTTCTTGTCGTCGCACACTGTGTCGCCGGTCGTGGTGTCGCGGAAGCCCACGATGCCCACGATATCGCCCGCGCGCATTTCTTCCACGTCCTCGCGGTGGTTGGCGTGCATGCGCAGGATACGCCCCACGCGCTCGCGCTTGCCCTTGGTCGTGTTGTAGATGTAGCTGCCTGATGAGAGCTTGCCCGAATAGACGCGCATAAACACCAGCTTGCCTACAAACGGGTCGGCCATCACCTTGAAGGCCAGCCCCGAGAAGGCGCCGTCCACGTCGGCCTCGCGCTCGATGACCTCGTCGGTTCCGGGCTTTACGCCCTGCACCGGAGGGATATCGATCGGCGAGGGCAAAAAGTCGATGATCGCGTCGAGCAGCGGCTGCACGCCCTTGTTGCGGTAGGATGTGCCGCACAAAACCGGCGTGATCTTGCCCGCGATCGTGGCCGCGCGCAGCGCCGTCATCATCTCCTGGTTGCCGGGCATCTCGCCCTCCAGGTACTTCTCCATCAGGGCATCGTCGGTCTCCGCGACCGACTCGATCAGCGCCGAGCGATAGAGCTCGGCCTCGTCCTTCAAATCATCGGGTATGTCGGTCTCGTCGTGCGTGGTGCCCATCTCGTCGGTATAGATCTCGGCCTTCATCTTCATGAGGTCGATCATGCCCCTGAACGAGCCCTCCGCACCGATCGGGATCTGGATCGGCACCGCGTTTGCGCCCAGACGCTCCTTCATCATGTCCACCACGCGGAAAAAGTCCGCGCCGGTGATGTCCATCTTGTTGATGTAGGCGAGCCGGGGTACGCCGTACTTGGTAGCCTGACGCCACACGGTCTCGGACTGGGGCTCGACGCCGCCCTTGGCGCAAAACACCGCCACCGCGCCGTCCAGCACCCGGAGAGAACGCTCGACCTCGACGGTGAAGTCCACGTGGCCCGGCGTGTCGATGATGTTGATCTGATGATCGCGCCACGCACAGGTGGTCGCGGCCGACGTGATCGTGATGCCGCGCTCCTGCTCCTGCTGCATCCAGTCCATGGTCGCGCTGCCTTCGTGGGTCTCGCCCACGCGGTGCACGCGCCCGGTATAGAACAAGATGCGCTCCGTGGTCGTGGTCTTGCCGGCGTCGATGTGCGCCATAATGCCGATGTTGCGCACGTTTGTCAGTTCATGGGTCTTCGCCATAGTCGTCATCCTCCTTCCCTGAGAGAGTGTTGCGCTTGCTTTCTGCCTTTATTCACACAGTTTCTCCAATTGCCAGGTATCGAATCACCAGCGGTAGTGGGCGAACGCCTTGTTCGCTTCCGCCATCTTGTGCATGTCCTCGCGGCGCTTCACGGCGTTGCCGGCGTTGTTCGCGGCGTCCATGATCTCGCCGGCCAGGCGGTCGGCCATCGCGCGCTCGCCGCGCTTGCGGCTGAACGTAACCAGCCAACGCAGCGCCAGCGTCTGGCGGCGCTCGGGCCGAATCTCGACGGGCACCTGGTAGGTGGTGCCGCCCACGCGGCGCGCCTTGACTTCGAGCGCGGGCATGATGTTGGCGAGCGCCTGGTTAAACACCTCGGTGGCGTCCTTGCCGGTCTTGGCTGCGACCGTCTCAAACGCGCCGTAGCACACCGCCTGCGCGACGCCGCGCTTGCCGTCGTACATGATCTGGTTAATCAACTTGGTCACGGTGACCGAACCGTATACGGGATCCGTAAGCACTTCGCGCTTCGGAATAAAACCACGTCGGGGCATGGGATTTCCCTCCTCTTTCTAATGGCCGCGCCGGGCGCGGCAAAACTGCGATGCTCCGAAAGAAAGTTAAGCGAAAGAGGCCGCCCGAACAGTTGGCGCTGTCCGAGCCTTGCGGCGCACGCTCGCCTGTCCATCCGGTCCGCGTTCCTTCAGACCCTTTGGACTCACGGGCGCGGCCCTGCAGCCGCCGTTCGCCAAGGTAACCGATGACTCATTCGGAAATGGGTCAACGGCTGCCGCGTTACTTCTTGGGCCGCTTCGCACCGTAGAGGGAACGGCTCTGCATGCGCTTGGCAACGCCGGCCGCGTCGAGCGCGCCGCGGACGATGTGGTAGCGCACACCCGGCAGGTCGCGCACCTTGCCGCCGCGGATCAGCACGACGGAGTGCTCCTGCAGGTTGTGGCCGATGCCCGGGATGTAGCACGTGCCTTCGATCATGTTCGTCAGGCGAACGCGCGCGATCTTGCGAAGCGCCGAGTTGGGCTTCTTGGGCGTCAGCGTCTTAACGGAAAGGCATACACCGCGCTTCTGCGGGCACTTTTGCAGAATGGGCGAGCCCGACTTGCTGGTCACTTTTTCCCTACCCTTGCGGATCAATTGGTTGATCGTGGGCATGGAAGCACCTCCTTGAGATTCTTTAGATATCCTATATGCACTCCCTCAACCCCAGGAAGCGTTGTAGGCAAAGGATAACCTATTTGAGCAGGCCCGCCGAAGCCGAGGGCACGTCGATGCCGCAAGCCTTGCCGAGCTCCGTCATGGAAGCGACCCCCACCACGCGCACGCCGTGGCGCGCGCACAGCGCGTTCAGCCGGTTTTTAATCATCAGGTCGGCGTCGTCGGCCACATAGGCGACCGCCACGCGGTCGGCCTCGATGGCCTTTTCCAACCGGCGCGTCCCGACGACCGCCCCGGGGCCGGACAAGCTTTCCATGACCAGACCTCCTCATTATCGAACCTAAACAGGATATCATTATGGACGGAATTTGTCAAATTAATCTTTGGCGACCTATCGTGGAGATCAACAAAGGCCCGCAACATTCCGGTGACGGGCGGGAATAAACGATGGGCGGTCCGTCTAAGCGCTACCGGACTCGGGTCAACGTGCCCAAATCCATTTCGCAAACCGTATCGCAAAGCTCCTCGATGTCTTGGAGGTTATGGCTGGCAAGCAGTATGGTCTTGCCCCGCGCCCTCAACGCTTTGAACAGTGCGCGCATGTCCTTAACCCCTGCATTGTCCAGACCGTTCATGGGCTCGTCGAGCAGCAACAGGTCCGGGTCCTCCATGACAGCCTGCGCGATGCCTAAGCGCTGCTTCATGCCCATGGAATACTTGCTCACCCATTTCCTGCTGCCTGGGTCGAGTCCCACCATGCGCATGGCCTCTTGCACGATCGTTTTCTCGACGCGCTTTTGAATGCTGGCCAACAGCGATAAGTTACGCATCCCTGAATAATATGGCAAAAACCCTGGTGTCTCTACAATGGCGCCCAGGTTCTTGGGGATGACGCCGTCCACGACCCGCGCGCCGTCGACCGTGATCGTGCCGGACGTGGGCCGGATCAGTCCGCAGATGCACCGGATGAGCATTGTCTTGCCCGATCCATTGCGCCCGATCAAGCCGTGAATCTTTTCGCGTTCGAATTGAACGGTCACGTCATTGAGCACCGCCGCCTGTCCGTATCGCTTGACGAGGTGGTTCACGTCGATCATCCGCCAACCCTCCTTTAGTCTCGCTGCGAAGCACTCACCAGGTCGCACCGCCTGCCGCAAAACGACGCCAGCATCACGAGCACCGCGAATACCCCGCACAGCACCATCATCGAAGGCTCCACATCCACGAGGTAGGGATTGTAGCCAAAGTCCACGTTGCACAACCGCGACAGCGAAACCGGGGACACGATGAAATACACGTAGGGCAAAGAAGTATCGATGAGGGGGTCCAACAGCAGCAACAGCGAGGCGGCCATGAGGCCCAGCTTGTTGCGCAGCGTCAGGTTGAGCGTGAACATGATCAGCGCGCAACTGACGTAGGCGATCCAGCGCAGGATGAGCGAAAACAAAAATGCGCGCCTGGGCGACCATTGACTGACGATGACGCCCGGCAGTTGCATCCCCAGTCCATGGTCGTACGCCGCCTGGGGCGTTTCGGCCAGCGTGCGCAGCGCGCGCCCCCAGGGCGCGTCGTACACGACGCGCGGCGCCAGGACCATGTGCTCCATCACCACCAGCACCAACAGATATAGCGCCGTCACCCCAAAGATATACAGGATCTGGCCCGTTACCCATGGCCCCTTACCCCCGCGCAGCAGCACGTAGGGCTGCGCCTCGTCATAAAACGGCGCGTCGCCCAGCAACAGCATGAGCCCTATTCCGGCAATCGTTCCAAACATGGAATCTGATAGCAAGAACGCGAACCATCCAAACCCATTGACCGATTCGCCGTGCGTCGTCAAGAACGCGCGCAACGGCTGGCAAACCGACTCCAGGTATAGCCCCACAAACAACAGGATCGCCAGGCCTTTCGGCTTGGTAAACAGCTTGCGCAGGCTGTACAGCGCGCACTTCACCGCCCGGTTGCATTTATCCATGCTCCAGCCTCCTCCTGACGCCCAGCGCGAACACGGCCGAGCCGAGCACAATCAGCGGCAAAAACACAGCCGCGCCTACGCCCAGGGTCGGCCAGAGCGCAAGCCCGATCTCCCCGTTGCCCAACATGGCCAAGTTCATCCATCGCGGCGCCTGCCACCACCGCATCAGTGCCGATGTGAGTCGATGCATGAAGATGGGGAAACACAACACGAGATATACGTTGGGGCAAAAGGCAGAAAACGCCAGCGCCGCCGCCCCGTAATACGCGCCCTCCAGCCATTTGAGCACCGCGAGGCCCGCCAGGTACTGGACGGGCTGCCCATTGAGCAATACCTCCATCATGCCGCCGACCGATTCAAACGCAGCTTCGTAATAATCCGTGTGTCCGCCCGGCAACAGCGCCAGGTAAAACAGGATGAGTCCGCCCGCGCACGCCAAGCCGCCGGTCAGCGCGGCGCCAATCAGCTTGGACCGCATGTATGTCCGCCGACCCGCGCGCAGCCATTGAGCGGTGATCGAGCGGCTCTTCCAGTCGGCCGAGAAACTGGTGGAGAACGGCAGCGCCGCCAGCGCAGGCGCGAGCCACACCAGGTAACTGAACAGCCGGCCGTTCTCAAACGAGACGTATACGTCGTACGGCCCCGTCGTGATTTCGTAGCCCACGCCGATCAGGTATTGAGCGCAGTACAGCAGCGCCGCGAGCACCAATTGAAGGCCAAAGGCGCGGCGCACGTCGATGCCTGTCAATCGCGCCGCCCCCTTTACTCGATGACTTTGCCGCTGAGCGCGTTCACAAACGTCGGTTCGTCCGCGCCGCCCGCTCGGTAGAAGCACCACGCGGGCATGAGCCGGAATTGACCCGGCTGCTTCCTGACCGGCACGGGCACGTACTCGTACGCGATGCGTTCAAAGCCAACCGTTCCCCGCGCGATGACGCGCGAAAACTGCTTGACGACCGCCTCGACCGCCTGCTCCATCGATATGGAAGGCTTGGCTGCGTCGGGCGATGTCTCCAGCACATCGTACATCACGCACAGCGGCGCGCATAAAAACGAAATCACGCCCTCGTCGCGGGTTACGTATACAATCGCGGCGCTGCCCAGCGCGTAATCGTTCAACGTGTTGAGCGTATTGGGAATCTGCATCAACGAAAGCCCTTCGTACAAAAACTCAAGGTACACCGTATACCCTTCGGGCGGTTGCGGCGGCTCGGTCGGCAGCGTCTGGCCGGAGCCCGGGCGCATGATGCCCCGATAACTTTCGGACAGTGCTTGGCTGTCGATCGCGCTGTAGCTTTTGACCACAAACGTCGCACCCATCCGGTCGCACAACGCCCGGATCTGCGCAAGCGCCTCTTCGAACGGATATCCGTCCACCGCGCCGCGCTCATCCAGCCCATCGCACGCGTCGGCGTACAGCCGCACCGCGTGATCGCCCGATATGGCGGCCGATTTGTACTGGACAAACCCCTGCGGATCTGCCGCCATGTACGTCCCGTCTGCTCCAACATATTCGATGTGTTCCCTTACCACGTCCATTTCGACCCCGCGCCCTTCCAAGAACACGCCGTTCAGCCGTTCGGGCGTCCACTCGGCGTAGCGCACCAGCACGGGCTGCGCATCCGTATGTACGGGCCGGTCCACTTGCGCGTCAAACACCAGCTGCGCGCCGCCCACGTCGTAGGTTTTTTTAAACCGCTGCGCGTCCGTCTCTTGCACAGCGCTCGCTTGCGCGAGCGCCAACAACGCCGCCATCAGCAATATGGCGCCGATCCATCGGTAAAACCGCACCTGCCTCGCCTCCGTTTCGCGTCAAAGGATGGGGTTGGCGCGCGTTCCAATCGACGTAGCGCTGCGCCAACCCCATGATTCCATGTGGGAATTACGGACCCCAGGTTCCAGATGTTGTAACGGGTCGATCGTTCTCTACCGTGTTTCGGGCCGTCAGGCCGTATCGCCGGCCGAGATTGCCCTCACCCGACAAATAGGGGATATAAAACGCCCCCGTCCGTTTCGTCTTGTAGACATCTTGACCGGCCAAATTGCCATTGGGCTTGCGCATGTTGTAGCGGACCCGAACCCCACTGGGGTTGTGAACCTCAGGGTCGACGCCCGCGCCTCCGGTAAATTCCTTCACTTTCTTCGACGTCGTCCTGTACTCACCCACCGCCAAAGTAGCACCATAATTATATTCGAAAGAAATCGCAAGTGCCGTAGGCGCCAACAGTGCCATCCCCACGATCAGCAACACAAACATGCGTGCAAACTTCTCCATGGTGACCTCCTTCCTCAACCAGTCAAAGCGCAATCCCGACAACACCGGTGCCTTCACAGCAAACTCCTCGAAAGCCGAGGTTGCATGCATGCCTTTGCTGTTTACCATTATTTTACCATGCATATGTAAATATTTTTTGTCTTTTATTAGTCTGATTTGTGGCAATCACGGTGTATATATAAAATTATATAGTACATATATTCTTCCCTTATTTCAGGCCAAGCGCGGGGCCGCTGGTGGCTCCGCCATCCCGCAAACGCGGCCGTTTGACGCCAAAGGCCGCCTCGCGGCGGCCTCAGCTTGTCGGCAAACCCCGCCGGGCACGTCGGAAAGTCGACGAGCCGAGGGGATGGGGTTGGGAGGGGCGAGTAGCCCCTCCCACGAATTTCAATCAGTACGCCTCGTGGATGTCGATGGCCTTGTAGCGTCTCATACCGGTACCGGCGGGGATCAGCTTGCCGATGATTACGTTTTCCTTGAGCCCAAGCAGCGGGTCGATCTTGCCCTTGATCGCGGCCTCGGTCAGCACGCGAGTGGTTTCCTGGAACGAGGCAGCCGAGAGGAACGAGTCGGTCGCGAGCGACGCCTTGGTGATGCCGAGCAGCACGCGCTTGGCGGTCGCGGGACGGCCGCCGCGCGCGATCGTAGCTTCGTTTTCCTGCTCGAAGCGGAAAATGTCGACCAGCGCGCCGGGCAGAAGCTCCGTGTCGTTGGCGTCGTCCACCTTGACCTTGCGCAGCATCTGGCGCACGATCACCTCGATGTGCTTGTCGGCGATTTCCACGCCCTGGCGGCGGTACACCAGCTGCACTTCCTTGACCTGGTACTCCTGCACCGCCTTTACGCCCAGGATACGCAGCAGGTCGTGCGGATTGATCGAGCCCTCGATCAATTCCTCGCCGGCCTCGACGTGGTCGCCCTCGACGACCTTGATCTTGGAGCCGTAGTTGACCGAATACTTCTTGACCTCGTGGTCGCCGCCGGTAATCACGATCTCGCGGCGCTTCTTGGCGTCGGTGGACATGCTGACCGTGCCCGAGATCTCGGCCAGCGTGGCCTCGAGCTTGGGCTTGCGCGCCTCAAACAGCTCCTCCACGCGCGGAAGACCCTGCGTGATGTCGGCGCCGGAGGCCACGCCGCCGGTATGGAAGGTACGCATCGTCAGCTGCGTGCCGGGCTCGCCGATCGACTGCGCCGCGATGATGCCCACCGCCTCGCCCACGTCGACGAGTCCCCCGTGCGCCATGTTCGCGCCATAGCAGCGCGCGCACACGCCGTGCTCATTGCGGCAGGTCAAGACCGAGCGCACGTTCATCTCCTCGACGCCGGCCGCCATGACGCGGCGCGCCACGTCGTGGGTAATCAGCTCGTTGAGCTTCACGACCACCTCTCCGGTCTTCGGGTCGAGCACGTCCTCGGCCGACACGCGCCCGCGGATGCGATCCTCGAGCGATTCGAGCGGCTGGCCGTCGGCCACGATTTCGCTGACCCTGAGCCCGCGCACGCGCTCGCCGCGGCTTTCAAAGCAATCGACCTCGCGCACGATGATGTCCTGCGATACGTCGACCAGGCGGCGCGTCATGTAGCCCGAGTCGGCCGTGCGCAGCGCGGTATCGGCCAGCGACTTGCGGCTGCCGTGCGAGGAGATGAAAAACTCCAGCACCGACAGGCCCTCGCGGAAGTTGGCGCGGATGGGCAACTCGATGATCTTGCCGCTGGGCGAGGCCATCAGGCCGCGCATGCCGGCCAGCTGGCGGATCTGGTTGACCGAGCCGCGCGCGCCCGAGTTGGCCATCATGTAGATCGGGTTGAACTTGTCGAGCGAATCCATGACCGCGCCGGTGACCGCCTTGGTGGCGTCCTCCCAGATGCGCGTGACCTGGAGATAGCGCTCGTTTTCCGACAGGCGGCCGCGCTTGAACTCGCGCCCGATCGCGTGCACCTGATCCTCGGCGTCCTTGAGGATGACCTTCTTCTGCGGCGGCACGACGATGTCGGCCACCGATACCGTGACCGCGCCGCGGGTGGAGAACTTGAAGCCCAGCTCCTTGATCGCGTCGAGCATGTGCGCGGTACGCGTCACGCCGTGCACGCGGTAGCAGTTGTCGACCACCTTGCCCAATTGCTTCTTGTCAACCACCATCTCGACCTCGAGCCTGAACATGTCGTCGATCGTGTCGCGCTTCACCATGCCGAGGTCCTGCGGCACGGCCTGGTTGAAGATCACGCGCCCGATCGTGGTCTTGATGATGCGCGTGTGCGTCTCGCCCCCGATCACCTTCTTCATCCGGATGTGGCACTCGGCCTGCAACGACAGCGCGCCCACCTGGTAGGCCATCAGCGCCTCGTCGGCGTCGGTGAAGAACTTGCCCTCGCCGGGCGCGCCCTCGCGCACCTGGGTCAGGTAGTAGCAGCCCATGACCATGTCCTGCGTGGGCGAGATGACCGGCTTGCCGTCCTGGGGCTTCAAAATATTGTTCGCGGCCAGCATCAGGAAGCGGGCCTCGGACTGCGCTTCCATCGACAGCGGCACGTGCACGGCCATCTGGTCGCCGTCGAAGTCGGCGTTGAAGGCGGTGCAGCACAGCGGATGCAGTTTCAGCGCCTTGCCCTCGACCAACACCGGCTCGAACGCCTGGATGCCCAACCTATGCAGCGTCGGCGCGCGGTTGAGCATGACCGGATGGTCGCGGATGACCTCCTCGAGCACGTCCCAAACCTCGCTGCGCAGCCGTTCGACGGCGCGCTTGGCGGTCTTGACATTGACGGCCGAACCCTGGTTGACCAGCCGCTCGATGACGAAGGGCTTGAACAGCTCGAGCGCCATCTCCTTGGGCAGACCGCACTGGTAGAGCTTCAGGTTGGGGCCGACCACGATGACCGAGCGGCCCGAGTAGTCGACGCGCTTGCCCAGCAAGTTCTGGCGGAAGCGGCCCTGCTTGCCGCGCAGCAGGTCCGACAGGCTCTTGAGCTGACGCCCGCCCGCGCCGGTAACCGCGCGGCCGCGCCGGCCGTTGTCGATCAGCGCGTCCACGGCCTCCTGCAGCATGCGCTTTTCATTGCGCACGATGATGTCGGGCGCGCCCATCTCGAGCATGCGCTTCAAGCGGTTGTTTCGGTTAATCACGCGGCGGTACAGATCGTTGAGGTCGGCGGTGGCGAACCGGCCGCCGTCGAGCTGCACCATCGGGCGCAATTCCGGCGGGATGACCGGCACCACATCCAAAATCATCCACTCGGGCTTGTTGCCGCTCTGGCGGAAGGCCTCGACCACCTCGAGCCTTTTCACGATGCGGGTGCGCTTTTGACCCTCGGTCTGACGCCCGGTCTCCTTCTTGGTCAGTTCGTCGATCTCGGCGCGCAGGCTGACCGACAGCGATTCGAGGTCGAGCCCGCGCAGCATTTCGCGCACGGCTTCCGCGCCGATCCCGACGCGGAACGTGCCCGCGCCAAAATCCGCCAGCTTCCTTTGGTATTCGGTTTCGGTCAGCAGCTGGTGCCGCTCAAGCGTCGTGTCGCCGGGGTCGAGCACGATGTAGGCCGCGAAGTACAGCACCTGCTCGAGCGAGCGCGGCGAGATGCTCAGCAGCATGCCCATCCGGCTCGGGATGCCCTTGAAGTACCAGATGTGGCTGACCGGCGCGGCCAGCTCGATGTGGCCCATGCGCTCGCGGCGCACCTTCGACTTTGTAACCTCCACGCCGCATTTGTCGCACACCACGCCCTTGAACCGGGTGCGCTTGTACTTGCCGCAGTAGCACTCCCAGTCCTTGGTGGGCCCGAAGATGCGCTCGCAGAACAGGCCGTCGCGCTCGGGCTTGAGCGTACGGTAGTTGATCGTCTCGGCCTTCTCCACCTCGCCGTGCGACCACTCGCGGATCTTTTCGGGGGAGGCCAGGCCAATCTGTATGGAATCAAGGTTTGTCAGTTCAGGCAAAACAACCGCTCCCTTCTATGCAAAGGCGCTACAGCCTAAAAATCGTCGTCGAGGAGTTCGTCGTCCAGGCCCATGTCGTCGAAGTCAAACGCGTCGGCCTCGTCGGCCTCGCCGGCTTCGGCGAAGTCCTCCTCCATGGTGATGGTGACGTCTTCCTTGAGCTCGGCGTCCACCGGGACTCCCTCGTCCTCGAGCTCGCGGATCTCGATCTCCTGCTTGTCCTCCGCCAGCACCTTGATGTCCAGCGAGAGCGACTGCAACTCCTTAATCAGCACCTTGAACGACTCGGGCACGCCCGGCTCGGGGATGTTCTCGCCCTTGACGATGGCCTCATAGGTCTTGACGCGGCCCACCACGTCGTCCGACTTGACGGTCAGTATCTCCTGCAGCACGTGCGCCGCGCCGTAGGCCTCGAGCGCCCACACCTCCATCTCGCCGAAGCGCTGCCCGCCGAACTGCGCCTTGCCGCCGAGCGGCTGCTGGGTGACCAGCGAGTACGGGCCGGTCGATCGGGCGTGGATCTTGTCGTCGACCAGGTGGTGGAGCTTGAGCATGTACATGTAGCCCACGGTGACCGGATTGTCGAAACGGTCGCCGGTGCGCCCGTCGTACACCCACAGCTTGCCCGAGGGGTTGATGCCGCAGCGGGAGAACTGGATCGCGGGCTTGCCCGCGGGGGTGAACAGCGGTTCGTCGGTCAGATTGCCGGCGGCGGCGAGGCAGGCCATGATGTCGTCCTCGCTCGCGCCGTCGAACACGGGCGTAGCCACATGCCAGCCGAGCGCGCGCGCGGCCAGCCCCAAGTGAACCTCGAGCACCTGGCCGATGTTCATGCGGCTGGGCACGCCCAGCGGGTTGAGCACGATGTCCAGCGGCGTACCGTCCTGCAGGAAGGGCATGTCCTCCTCGGGCAGGATGCGCGAGACGACGCCCTTGTTGCCGTGGCGGCCGGCCATCTTGTCGCCGACGGATATCTTGCGCTTCTGCGCGATGTAGACGCGCACCATCTGGTTGACGCCGGGCGACAGCTCGTCCTTGTTCTCGCGGGTGAACACCTTGACGTCCACCACGATGCCGAACTCGCCGTGCGGCACGCGCAGCGAGGTGTCGCGCACCTCGCGCGCCTTGTCGCCGAAGATGGCGCGCAGCAGCCGCTCCTCGGCGGTCAGCTCGGTCTCGCCCTTGGGCGTCACCTTGCCGACCAGGATGTCGTTGGCGCGCACCTCGGCGCCGATGCGGATGATGCCGTATTCGTCGAGGTCGCGCAGCGCGTCCTCGCCCACACCTGGGATGTCGCGCGTGATCTCCTCGGGCCCCAATTTGGTGTCGCGCGCCTCGGATTCGTACTCCTCGATGTGGATCGAGGTGTACACATCGTCCTTGACCAGCCGCTCGCTGATGAGGATGGCGTCCTCGTAGTTGTAGCCCTCCCAGGTCATGAAGCCGATCAGCGCGTTGCGCCCGAGCGCGATCTCGCCCTGGTCGGTCGAGGGGCCGTCGGCGATCACGGTCTCCTGGGTCACCTTCTCGCCGCGCTCGACGACCGGGTGCTGGTTGATGCAGGTGCCCTGGTTGGAGCGCGCGAACTTGGAGAGCGGGTAGCTGTAATCCTTGCCGTCGTCGCCCCTGACCACGACTTCCCGGGCGGTCACGCGGGTCACCGAGCCGCTCTTGCGGCTCATCGTCACCACGCCCGAGTCGCAGGCGGCCTTGTACTCGATGCCGGTGCCCACGATGGGCGCTTCGGGCACGAGCAGCGGTACCGCCTGGCGCTGCATGTTCGAGCCCATCAGCGCGCGGTTGGCGTCGTCGTTTTCCAGGAAGGGGATCATGCCGGTCGCCACCGAGATCAGCTGGCGGGGGCTTACGTCGATGTAGTCGACCTGCACCTTGTCCACCTCGGTGATCTCCTCGCGGATGCGCACCGTCACCCGTTCGTTGATGAAGGCCCCCCTGTCGTCGAGCATCTCGTTGGCCTGCGCGATGACGTACTGATCTTCCTCGTCGGCCGTCATATAGACGATCTCGTCGGTCGCCAGGTTGGTCTCGGGGTCAATGCGCCGGTAAGGCGCCTCGATGAAGCCGTATTCGTTGATGCGCGCGTAGGTGGCGAGCGAACCGATCAGGCCGATGTTGGGGCCTTCAGGCGTCTCGATCGGGCAGATGCGCGCGTAGTGGGAGTAGTGCACGTCGCGCACCGCGAACGAGGCGCGGTCGCGGTTGAGGCCGCCCGGGCCCAGCGCCGACAGGCGGCGCTTGTGGGTCAGCTCGGCCAAGGGATTGGGCTGATCCATGAACTGCGACAGCTGCGAGGAGCCGAAGAACTCCTTGATCGCCGCCGACACCGGACGGATGTTAATCAGATCCTGCGGGCGCACCTTGTCGAGGTCCTGGATCGCCATGCGCTCCTTGACCACGCGTTCCAGGCGCGAAAGCCCCACCCGGATCTGGTTTTGCAAAAGCTCGCCCACGCTGCGCAGGCGCCGGTTGCCCAGGTGGTCGATGTCGTCGATCTCGCCGATGCCGTGGAACAGCCCCACCTGGTAGTTGGCCGAGGCCACGATGTCGTCGACCAGGATGTACTTGGGGATCAGCTTGCCTTGGTTTTCGCTGAGCAGCTGCACGAAGGGGACGCCCTCCTGCTTGCAACGCGCGGCCAGCTCGAGCAAGGTGGGCAGATGCACGCGCTCGGGCAGCTCGAGCGCGCTGTCCTTGAGCTGGGCCGACAGCTCGGCATCGTAGCCCTCGAGGAACTTGTCGATCCACACGAAGTTGTTGCCGATGACCTTGACCTCGTGCAGCTCGACCGTCAGCTTGACCTCATTGACGCCGGCGTCCTGGATGGCTTCGGACGCGTCGCGCGAGATCGTCTGTCCGGCCTCGACCAGCACTTCGCCGGTATAGGGGTGCACGATGGCCTCGGCCGCGACGCCCGACACAATGCGGCGCGCCACCGATAGCTTTTTGTTGTATTTATAACGCCCCACGCGCGCCAGGTCGTAGCGCTTGGGGTCGAAGAACAGCGAATTGATCAAATTGGTGGCCGAGTCCACCGACGGCGGCTCGCCAGGGCGCAGCTTATTGTAGATCTCGATCAGCGCCTGCTCGCGCCGCGGACGCACGCGCTCGCCGCGCTCGTCGGTGGAGGCGTCGCGCGCGATCGTGGCCGACACGCGCTCGTCGTCGCCCAGGATGTCGATCAGTTGGGCGTCGCTCTCGTAGCCGAGCGCGCGCAGCAGCACCGTAATCGGCAGCTTGCGCGCGCGGTCGATGCGTGCGTAGAGCACGCCGTTGGAGTCGGTCTCGTACTCGATCCAGGCGCCGCGGTTGGGGATCATGGTTGCGGAAAACAGGTTGTTGCCCGACTTGTCGATGGTCTTGGCGTAGTAGACGCCGGGCGAGCGCACGAGCTGGCTGACGATGACGCGCTCCGCACCGTTGATGATGAAGGTACCATGGTCGGTCATCAGCGGGAAATCGCCCATGAACACTTCGGATTCCTTGATTTCGTGGGTTTCGGTGTTGGTCAGGCGCACCGTCACCTTGAGCGGCGCGGCGTAGGTGGCGTCGCGCTCCTTGCACTTCTCCACCGTGTACTTGGGGGCGTCGTCGAGCGAATAGTCGACGAACTCCAAAATGAGACTCTCGGAGTAGTCGGTGATCGGCGAAACGTCGCGCAGCACCTCCCGCAGATCTTCCCTCAGGAAGCGCTGGTAGGAGTTCTTTTGGATCTCGATCAGATCGGGTACCGGCAGCGATTCCTCGATGCGGGCAAAGCTCATGCGCGTGCGCTTGCCTACCTGCATCTCATGCTCGTGACAGATACGTTCTCTCTGTTCCATTGATGCAACCACCCCTTACTATGTGTTCCACCGGGTCGTCCGCCTGCTCAAAACAGAATTCGGCTTTTCGGTAAAAATTTCGATTCGCACCTATTGCATTTTCCGCCCGTCGGGTGTACAATACCCCTGTCCCCGAGGGACGCATTGTATGCTTTCCCGCATTCAGGCCAAAAACGGTTCAGATGCCCATATTAGTGCAATTATCTATGTTACCATCCTGTTCACGCGCTGTCAAGAGGGGCGGGGTGTGTTTTGGGGGCCTGTTTGGCTCATAAACGGCATATTTAACGCAATTATAACGCCGCGGCCCGTCGACGATAGAACATTTGTTCGTTTTCTTGCGCGACGGAATGCGCAATACAGACCGGGTGTACGCGAGGCGCGCCCGGTCTGTATTGCATTAAATCCTTCATCTTCACAACTTCTTTGGATCAAATCTTTCAATTTCGCGTTTTCGGGCCCGCCGCCCTTCGCCAGGATTCGCGCCGGCGGCGGTGAGTCATAGCTGCGTCAGCCGCTCGACCGCCTGCGCCTCGGTGCCGGCGAAGAACACGTCGCGGCCGTTGTTGCTTTCGTAGATGAAATCTCTAAGCGGCTTGCTGGTGTAGCCCGAGAAGTCGCCGTAGATGGCGAGCTTCGCGCCGTAGTTGACGAACTTCTGCAGCACCTCGCCCGCCAGGCCGCTCGAGAGCACGAAGAAGCGCCCGTCGATCTGCTCCTTGGCGATCGCGATCCTCTGCGCGTTCAGCTGCCAGTTGGCCGTTGCGATCAGGTCGAGCGCATCCTGTACACCGGCGATCGCAAGGCCCTCGCCTCGAACCAGGGCGACGCCGGGGGCAACCTCTTTCAGTTCCATAAGGACCCACCTCCTCGCAGGGGCGCGCAGGACCGCCTCCTCGACCTTTATGTATCCCTCTTCGCCAAGGCCGCCTTCCGCCGCGCGATCAGCGCTTCCAGTTCGTCCAGAACCGCCGGCTCGGCTGCCTCGCCGTCGATCAGGCCGGCGAAGATTTGCGGGGCGGGCACATTCCTGCGCAGGCGGTGGAACTGCGAGACAAATGCGTCGAATATGGCTTCCGTGGCCTGCGCGGTGGGCTTGTAGTTGCGGCATAGCACCTTGCCGCTGTACACGATGTTGGCCACCTCGATGAAACCCTTCTTCAGCAGCGAACGCAACACGGTCTGCACCGTGTTGATGTTGAGCGCTGCGTCCCGCGCGACCATCTCCGACGCGGTCAGCGCCCGATCCGAATCCATGAGCAGTTTCAGAACCTCCTGCTCCTTGCTCGTCAACCTCGTTGGCATGGGTAAGCACTCCTTCCATGGCGCGAGCCACATGTACAGTATAGATTCATTGTATTTGTTTGTCAACGCATCTTTTTGATGGACCACTTGATAAAGTTGATTATTAATGATAATATGAATATCCAAAAATAACTATTTTATTGGTAGAGACTTTTTATTGGCAATGTGCCGGCTCGGCTGTTCAGGCCCTCGACGGCCAAGCGAGTGACGGCATATCGCGCGGGATGACGGCGGCCGAACAGCGAGTCCAGGGCCTGACGGGCGCGCAGCGGTCGCCCCTCGCCGATGTGCTGGCCGAGGATGGGCGCGAGATCCGCGAGGTGCTCGCCGGGGCGGACGGCACGCGGATGAGGATCGACGCGCGGGTCCGCGTCGCCCGGGTGGATCGCGTCGAGCGCTTTGACTTGGTCACCGCCGAGCCCGATGCCGCGCTCGCCAAATCGGTGTTTTTCGCGGACGCCCTGGATCTCAAGGACGGGCAAGCAGGAGCTTGCTGCCTCCCTCCCTCAATGAGGTCCCTACCCGCAGCTTTGGACTTCCACATAATCTGGGACAGACCCGGGAGTTACCAGCACTGCGTGGTGCATTTCTACCGGAACGTGTTCTCGGCCTCGCCAGGTGCCAGGATGACCGAGGTCGCCGCCATGCTCGAGTGTGGCTCTTGGAGGGAAGGTATATGAGCGCATCAGAACGACATCTTTTTTTCACGATTCTCGGGCTGATTCCAGCCTTCATCTGGATCACAGAAGAGTTGGAAGGCTACATACTGGATGATGTGCTTTGGCGCGCAGTCAAGTATGCCCTCTGGTTCCTCTGGATTTCACACAATTTCATCAGATACTTGGTTGAACGCCGGAAAGAAAAGAAGGCGGAGGCCAAAACGGCCAAGGAAGACGAACGCCAGTAAAGAATGCCGCCAATAGGCCCTTGAAGTATGACCATGAGCGACTGGAGGTGGTTTTGTATGGTGGCCATGAGGCCTAAGCCAATTGAGATACTGAAGATTGCCCTGAAAGGCCTCGCGGCCATTGCAGCCGTACTGGTGACTGTGTTTCTGCTTTCGTGCATCCCACGCAGGGTATACGGCTCATTTTCCGGTATCGAGTTAAATATGGGCGAGGAACCCCAGCCCATTCAAACGGTTGGGATAAAGATCGACGGTTGGCTCCATGACCGTCTGTTCGACGACCCTCGCTTCGAGGGAAGGTTCGAGATCGACGCTTACCCGGCGACGCTCGCCGGCGACGCCCGCGTGTACTTTGACCGCGACGCCTCTCATGGTGTGCTGAATTATGTCGACGCCGAACGGGAACCGTCGCTGGGGGTGCTTTATACGGAGGGTCGCTTTGCATCCATGGCCATCCACCTGTTTGATAGAACCGTCGTGGAGGATTCTGAATACAGTCATGCCAGCGTCGGCACGCCGGGCAGGCGGGTGATCGTCGCTCCGGCAGGGGATGTGGACGAATCGCGCGCTGTGTTGGATCGATTGAGCCTTTCCTGGTTGCAAAACTTCACGGGGTTGCTCCGCGTTCCGCGAAATTAGAGCGGCGCGCGATGGGGACGCGCTCAATCCGCCGGCATCTCCCCCGTCGGCTCGAACGCGCCGAAGATCGCGCCGAGCAGCGCGGGGATGTTGGGGCCGTACTTGCCGGTAATCACGCCCGACGCCGCGTCCTGATCGCTCATGCCGACGTTGCCGAACGCCATCAGCTCCGCGGGACAATCCACATAATTCACCGCGTCGTACGGCGCGCCGATGCCGGCGCGCACGAAGCGCGCGGCCTTATCCATATCCTTGACCGACGCCCACACCGCCGTCGGCAGCGCGGTCGCCCAGTGGTCGGGCGCGAGCGACGCGGCGCCGCTCATCTCGGTGAGCAGCACGATGTAGTCCGCGCGCTCAAGCGCCGATGTCAGCTCGTCGTCAAGCGCCATTTTGCCCTTGTAGCCGTACGCCTCGAGTGCGACGTCCGAGCGGACGGCGCGCTCTTTTTTCAGCCGCTCAAAGCCATACCGCGCGCTCGCCACCTCGTTTGCGTAGGGCGTCAGCACCAGCACGGTCTCGCCGCTTGCGGGCGCGAACGGGAGCGCGCCGAGCCCGTCCCGCGTCTTTGTGATCGCGGCCTCGGCGATGGCGCGCTCGGTCGCCCGGTGCGACGTGCAGCCGACGACCGACAGCGCGTGCTCGGCCGCGGCCGCGTCGCCCGATTCGTCGAAGGATCTGTCCGCCAGCCCCAGATTCAATTTCATCCCGACGACGCGCGCCGCCGATTCGTCGAGCCGCTCCTCGGTGAGCACGCCCTCTTCAATGGCCCGGTCGACGGCCGCGAAGATCGCCTCGATCTTTTCTGCATCTTTGGGCGTGCGCACCCTGGCGGGCATGCAGATCATGTCCGCGCCGGCCGCGAGCGCCAGCACCACGCCGTCCGCGCTCTCCACGTTGTCCGCGATCGCGCCCATGTCCATGGCGTCGGTGACGATCAGGCCGTCAAAGCCCATTTCATCGCGCAGGATGCCCGTCAGGATGGCACGTGAAAACGTCGCGGGCACGACGATTTCCTCGCCCGTCTTGGATGTAATGGTCGAGGCGTCGAGCGCCGGGAACTGGATGTGCGCGCACATAATCATCGGGATGCCCGCGTCGATCAGCGCCTGGAAAGGGATCAGCTCGGTCTTTCGCAGCGCGGCGATGTCCTTATCGACGCGCGGCAGGCCCAAATGGGAGTCGACCGAAGTGTCGCCGTGGCCGGGGAAATGCTTGCCGGCGGCGAGCGCGCCCGCCGACTCGATGCCCTCGGCCATCGCCGCCGCGAACTCGGCCACTTGTTCGGGCTTTGAGCCGAAGGAACGCAGGCCGATTACCGGGTTTTCAGGATTGCTGTTGACGTCCGCCACCGGGCTGAAGTTCACGTCGATGCCCAGGGCCACAAGTTCGCGCCCGGTGATCGCGCCCGCCTCGCGCGCGTAGGCGGCGCTGCCCGTCGCGCCGATCGCCATGTTGCCCGGCAGGCAGGTGCCCTGCCCGAGCCGCGTAACGCCGCCGCCCTCCTGATCCGCGCCGATCAGCAGCGGCAACCCTCCCCCGCGAATCGCCGCGCGCTGCAGCGCGCGCGTGAGCTTTACGGACGCCGCCGTCTCCCCGAGGTTTTCGCCGAACAGGATCACGCCGCCGAACGAATAGGCCGCGATCATTTCCTCGATCTCGGCGTTCAGCTGCACGACCGGCTCCCCGTCGTACTTCGGGTTCAGCTCGCGTTTCGCCGCCGCTTCCTCCGGGTCGGGCATCCAGTTGCGAAAATCCATAAACAGCAACTGCGCGACCTTCTCGCGCCGCGTCATCCCTTGGACGATCGCCGCCGCGTTCTTCTCTTCGGCAAGGCCGCGCGGAACGGCAAATACCAGCGCGCAGACCAGGCAAAGCGCCAGAAGCGCCCATTTCTTCATAAAAAACCGCATCCTTTCTGCTTCGCTCGCATTATACCGCATTTTGACCGCGTTGACCAGCATGTAAAACCTACAAAATGCATCATAGTGACAGTCGGGCGCGAAAAAAAGTCGGGCCTGTCCCCTAAATTGCCCCCATCGAGTGCCGAAGTATGTTATATAATACAAGTATGATTCAAAGGGTGCTGCCTGTGTCATTGGAATACGGAATCCTCGGCTTTTTGTGGGATAAGGCGTTGACCGGCTATGAATTGAAAAAGGTATTCGATATTTCCTGCGCCTTTATCTGGGCAGCCGATCAGGGGCAAATCTATCGGACGCTGGGCGCGATGCGGAAAAAGAACTGGGTGGCCATCGCGGAAACCGCGCCCGCGCTCCGCCATGAAAAGAAGGTTTACCGCATCACGGATGGGGGCAGGGCCGCGCTCAAGGCGTGGCTGGCCGGTAGAATGACCGAAAGCCCCACGCGCAACGAGGCGCTGCTCAAGCTGTTCCACATGGCGAAGGCCGATCCGGAGGCGGCGCTGCAAAATCTCGACATGCTGATTGCCGAGAAAAGGCGGATCATCGCGATCTTCGACCAAATGACCATCACTCGGGCATCGGAATACCAGGAGACACTGGGGCTTTCCGAAGCGTCGCCCGATTACCAAATCAATCTGTTCATGTCCAAATGGGGCTATATGCGCGAGCGGGCGTTCTTGACCTTCCTCACACAATACCGGGACGAACTGCCGCGGGTCGAAAGGGGTGAGGGGACGTGAGCCGGAAACCTTACATTTAAAACGACACATATGCGCAAGGGAGCGTAACCACCTTTGCATTTGGGTTGATCTCACTCAAAACGAGGAGGAACATGGGATGAATGTAACGGTACGATATGGAGTCGCGCTTCTCACACTGGCCCTTTGTCTGTTCTTCTCGGGCCCGGCATACGCTTCGGACGGCGCGCTGACGCAGGTCGCTTCGTTTGAGGGCGGCACGGCCTACCGCACGGCGGACGACGTCTACTGGGTGCTGAACCTCTCGGGCACGTGGCGGGCGATGGGGCGGCAGTACGGCGCGCTCGTAAAACACGACCTCGCCGCGTTTGGCGCGGAGATTACCGCCGATCTTGCGGCGCGCGGCATGGATATGCAACAGCAAACCGCCGCCGGGCAATGGCTTGCGGATCGGCTTTCGGACGAATTGGGCGAGCTGCTGGACGGCATGGCGGAAACCTCGGGGCTCACGCGCGACGAGGTATTGCGCCTCAATGCCGGCTTCTTCAACCTCTCGGACGTGCTCCTGGGCGCGGATCAACCCGATTCGTGCAGCGGCATCGCCGCGTGGAACGCGTACACGCCCGGCGGAGGGCTCGTATTCGGGCGGAACTGGGACATGGTGCGGGACGGCATGCAGCAGTACATGAAATACCTGTCGGTGGTGATCCTTCACCCGGCCGACGGCAACGCCTACGCCAATGTGCATCCGCTCGGTAACGTCTACATGGAGACCGGCATCAACGAGCGCGGGCTGTTTCTGGAGCTCAACAATGGCGGCTATTCCGACGCAAATGCCTACGAAGACCGGGAGGACAGCGCGTCGATCCTCGCGACGGTTCTGAACCGGTGCGATACCGTCGACGAAGCGGCGGCGTTGCTCGCGAGCACCCCGGCGGACAGCGCCTACATCATCCAGCTGGCGGACGCGAATCGCGCGGTGTCGGTCGAACGGCCGACGTTCGATTGCCGCGTGCGCCAAGGGGATGAAAAGGGATTGCTGGTGACCTACAACAGCTTCATACCGCCCTATCCGGACGCTTGGACAAAGAAGGTCGCGCCCCCGCGCGATCCTGCCGAGGATGGGCGGTACGACCATCTCGTGAATCTCGCAAATTCGGAGCGCTTTTTCGGAAAGCTCGACGTCGATGCCATGAAGGAACTGATGGACATCGGCTATCAGGACGGCGGCGCGGTGCATGGCGGGACCGTCTATCAGGTGATCGCCGCGCCGGGGGAAATGTGCCTGTGGCTGCGCGGGTACGTGTACTCGGACTGGCAGCAGGTAGACCTGAGCGGCCTGCTCGCCGCGCGATAGGCTCGCTCGAAACGGAGCCTTCCTATATGCCCGTCGCCCACAAAATGACGGGCATGGTCACGACACACAGCAGCGTGGAGACCGAAATGCACTGCACGGCGAAGGGCACGTCAGCTTCGTAGCGCTCGGCGAACATCTGGCTGTTGGTGCCCGCGGGCATCGCCGTGCCCAGCGCCAGCGTGCCCAGCGCCATGCCTTGCAGATTGACGGCCTTGAGCAGCGCGACCAGCATGAGCGGCAACACCAGCAGCTTGAGCGCGACCACCAGCCACATTCGTTTATCCAGCAGCTGGCGCGGCCGCAGCGTCTCGAGCCGCGCGCCCAACAGCAGCATCGACAGCGGGGTGTTGAGCGCGCTGATTTGCGCGATGCCGCCCGCCAGCGTGCCCGGCAGCCGCACCTTCAAAAAAAACAGCGCCGCGCCCAGCAGCACGGAAAGCAGCGTCGGGTTGAGCAGGTTTTTCCATGAATTCCGACCCTTCCCTGCGTACAGCCGCAGCGTGACCGTCCAGAACGACAGGTTGAAGCCCAGGATGACGGCGGCCAGGTACAAAAACGCCTCCTGGCCGTACACCGCCTGCACGACCGGCACGCCGATGAAGCCCACGTTGGCCATCACCGACAGCGAAGTCATCACCGGGCGTACCCTGCGCTCCGCGCGCCGGAACAGCCTGTGCAGCAGCAGCTGCACGGCGCTCAAAAACACCGCCGTCACGACGAACACCGTCAAAAAGGTGGCCGCCTCGCCGCCTGCGGCCGATTCCTGCCGGATGAGCGTCAGCATCAGCGCCGGCTGCGCGACGTACAGGATCAACTGAGCGATCCCCTGGATCAGCGGATCGCTCAGCAGCCCTGCGCGCCGCGCGATCAGGCCGACCAGCGCGATCAGCAGCACCATCATCAGCGGGTCGATTGCCAGCAGCGCGTGGGTCATCGTCTGTCACTTCTTTCGTACATTGGGCGGCCGTCAGGTCACTTGCTCATAGCGTTCGAGCAGCTGCTCGAACAGCTCGAGCGCGCGCTCCACCGGCTCGGGAGAGGCCATGTCGATACCGGCCAGCTTCAGCGCGTCCAGCGGGTACAGGCTCGATCCCGCGCTCAGAAACTCGCGGTAGCGCCGGGCGGCGCTCTCGCCCTCCGAGCGGATCTTAGAGGCGATCGCGGTCGCGGCCGAGAACCCGGTGGCGTACACGAACACGTAGAACGGTCGGTAGAAGTGGGGGATGCGCATCCACTCGTACGCGGCATCGTCGCCCTGCTCGACGGCGGGCAGGTATGTCTCACCCAGCCGTTTATACAGCGCGTTCAGGTTATCGAGCGTCAGCGCCTCGCCGGCCTCGGCCATCGCATGGGCGTCGCGCTCGAACTCGGCGAACATCGCCTGGCGGAACAGCGTGGTGCGGTAGCCATCCAGCAGATGATAGAGCAGACAGCCTAAAGCTTCGCGCTCGGGATAGCGCTCCATGAGCTCGAGCAGCACCAGCACCTCGTTGACCGTGGAGGCCACCTCGGCCGCGAACATCGAGTAGCCGGCCTTGGGGTAGGGCTGGGTTTTGCCGCTCAAATACGTGTGCATCGCGTGGCCCATCTCGTGTGCGACGGTCAGCAGGGAGTCCAGGTTCTCGTGGTAGTTGAGCAGCACGTAGGGGTGGCTGTCATAGGTGCCCCAGGCGTACGCGCCCGGGTGCTTGCCGGTGTTTTCGTAGCGGTCGATCCAGCGCTCGTCCCGCGCGCGCCTGAGTACCGCCTGATAGTCCGCGCCCAGCGGGGCCAGGCACTCGACGATCAGGTCGTAGGCCTCGTCAAACTTCAGGTCGAGCGCAAAGTTCTGGGCCGCGGGCACGTACACGTCCCACATGCTGAGCCTGTCAAGCCCGATCAGCCGGGCGTTGCGCTCGAGCAGCCGATTGAGCGCGCCCAGGTGGCGGTGCACGGCGTCGATCAGGTTGTCGTACACGCTAAGCGGCAGGTTGTCCGCAAACAGCGCCGCTTCGCGCGTCGAGGCAAATCCGCGCGCCTTGGCGTAGAACTGCGAAGCCTTGACCGCGCCGGCGTAGGCGGCCGGGATCGTGGAGGCGAAGCGCCGGTAGACGCCGTAATAGGCGCGATAGGCATCCTCGCGCACGCGCCGGTCGCGCGTCATCAGCGTGGGCACGTAGCTGCCCTGCGTGATCTGAATCGGCGCGCCGTCCGGCCCCTCGATCGAGGGGAAGCTCATGTCGGCGCTGGTCAGCAGCTCGTAAACCGTGCGCGCGGACGAGCTCATGTCGCCCGCCAGCGCCACCAGCTTCTCCTCAGCCGCGCTTAGCGTATGCGCGCGGCCGCGTTCGAGCTCGCGCAAATACATGTCGTAGTCCCGGAGCGTCGCTTCGCGCGCGAGCTCGGCCAACCGCTCGGGTGCGAGCGCGGTCAGCTCGGGCGCGATGAAGCTGGCCGCCGCGTTAAGTTCAGTCGCGAGGGTTTCGGCCCGGTCGGCGAGCGCCTGGTGGCGCGCCACCGCGGTGTCCTCGTCGCGCAGCATGGCGGCGTAGGTCACCAGCGCCTCCACGCGGCGCTGCACGTCAAAATAGCGCGCAAGCGCCTCGGCCAGCGCCGCGCGTTCAGAAAGCCGCCCCGCGAACGCGGGCAACAGCGCGAGCGCCTCGCGCGCTTCGGCGAACGCGCGCTCCCAGTGCGCCTCGTCTTCAAAGATGTCGCTGAGCCGCCAGGTGTCG
This sequence comes from Anaerozeibacter quisquiliarum, assembly GCF_051162045.1. Lineage (NCBI taxonomy): Bacteria > Bacillati > Bacillota > Clostridia > Eubacteriales > Anaerozeibacteraceae > Anaerozeibacter > Anaerozeibacter quisquiliarum. Next base: position 10,491 of record NZ_JBISDI010000040.1, on the reverse strand, counting down.
TCGATGCGCGCCTCGGCGCGCCGAATGGGTTCCCTCATAATTCCGCATCCTCTTCCAAGTTTTCTTGAGTTCCCCGCGATTTTTCATAGCGCCGTCGAAGGTGCTTGCGCAGCCAGAAGGCGCGCAGCATGTACATCCGGTGTACGGAAGCCGCCTTCGCCCCGGCCAGCAATTCTTCCACCTTGCGCGCGCCCGGTTCCTGGAGCCGTACCATCAGGAACAGCACGACAAACAGGCGCAGCAACCCGCCCAGCGCGAACAGCGCGTTGTACCGGGTGAACGGCGCGCCCGCGAGCGCAAGGCCCAAGGCGTCGACGTGCGAGAACACATTGTCGAGCAGCAGCCCGCCCACAGTCGAACCCAGCGCCATCCCGATGAGTTGGGTGAACAGGAAGTACACCGCGAAGTACATCGAGCGGTTTTGCTCCTTGGCCTGCCCCATGAACAGGTTTTGCAGCGTGAGGTCCACCGCGCAATAGATGCCGCCCGAGTAGACGTTCGAGAAAAAGATCAGCGTGAGCATCAGCGGCGCGCCCACGCGCGTCCACATCAGCGGGTAGAGCGCGGTCAGAAACGCGCTGGCCAGCAGCACCGGGCGGTTGCCGTACAGGTCGATCGCGTGGCCCCAGCGGGTGACCAGCAGGATAAGCGCCAGGTTGCCGGCGATCTGGCCGGTCAGGATGATGTTGAAGTTTGAAATGCCGAGCACCGTGCGCAAGTACACATTATGGTAGGGGCTGGTCAGTTGCACGCAGAACAGCCACGCGGTCAAAATCAGCACGGTGCGCATGTAGTTCTTGTCCTTGAGCACGCTCCAAAGCATCGAAAACAGCCCTTGCTTGTCGGGGTTCGTCGCCATGGGCAGTTCCCTCATGCGCAGGTAGCACAAAATGTCGAGCACGCCGAACACGCCGGCGAGCGCAAACACCGCCGCGTAGCCGGTCATGCCGGGCATCGCGTCGAGGATTACGCCGATCAGCAGGCCGATCACCAGCCCGACCAAGGTGGACACACGGCTGCGCGTGGCGAAGTAGCGCCCGCGGATGCGGATGGGCACGGCGGAGGCGATCGTGTAGAAGGCTACGTTCATGAACGGAGCCATCGAGGCGCTGATCAGCGCCATCACGACCGCGGCGGTCAGCTTCAGCGCGCCGGCCGAGGCCGGCAGCGCGAAGGGGATCAGCGCGATCGGGATCCAGACCAGGCGCTGGGTCAGCCCCGCGATCAACATCATCCGGCGCGGCCTGTGCGTGCGTTCGAGCAGGTAGGAGCACAGAAACTGGAAGGCGTTGGCGAGCGCGGGCAGCGCGAACACCAGCCCGTACAGCGAATCGGACGCGCCCAGCGCCTTGAGGAAGCCGGGCAGCGCCACGCCGGTGGTGACATTGGTCCACACGACGCCGAACGCGACCGACGCGATCATCAGGCGCAACACCACGATGGTGTCCTCGGGCAGGCCCCTTTCGTCGAAGAGGCGGAAGTGGCGCTTGAGCGCCAGCCAATTCATGGAGTGAGCCCTCCTAAAAAGGTTGTTAAGGGTATTGTAACGCGAATTGCAGGCAAGCGCAAGCGAAGATCCCATAAAACCGGGGCAACCGCCGCCCGCGGGCGGCGATTGCCCCGGTTTTACTTGACCGTGCGCTTCGCCTCGTTCGGCGCGCTTCGGGCGGTTCCGGCGAAACGAACCGTGCGCCCGCATCCGATCGAGGAACGCACCGGGATAGTTTGCATTCAAATAACTCATTCCCACGCCTGCATTTTACCACGGCGCTGCGTTTTCTGGTATAATGAACCCAAACAACAGGCTGAGGAGGACGTACCATGCTGAATTTTGAATGGCACATCCCAACGCGCTTCGTGTTTGGGCGGGACGCCGAACTGAAGGCGGGCGAGACGATCAGGCGGCTCGGCGGTACGAAGGTTTTGCTGCATTTCGGCGGCGGCTCGGCGGTCAAGTCGGGGCTGATCGACCGGGTGGAAAAATCGGTGCTGGACGCGGGGCTCCACTGTGTCAAGCTGGGCGGCGTACAGCCCAACCCGCGCGACGAGAAGATTTACGAGGGGATCGAGCTTGCGCGCGCGCAGGGGGTTGACTTCGTGCTGGCCGTGGGCGGCGGCAGCACGATCGACTCGGCCAAGGCGATTGCCGACGGCGTTTGCTACGACGGCGACTTTTGGGACTTTTTCTCTGGCAAGGCGCTGCCGCAGAAGGCGCTGCCGGTGGGCGTGGTGCTGACGCTGGCGGCGGCGGGCAGCGAATCCAGCAACAGCGCGGTGATTACCCAGGCCGCGACCAAGACAAAGCGCGGGTTGAACCATGAACTGCACCGACCGCAATTCGCGCTGATGAACCCCGAGCTCACGATCACACTGCCTGCGTATCAGACCGCCTGCGGCATCGTGGACATGATGGCGCATATCCTCGAGCGCTACTTCACCGATGTGGAGGATGTCGATGTGACCGACCGGATCGCCGAGGGGCTGCTCATGACAATCATCCGCGCCGGCCGCGCGGCAATAAAGGATCCCATGGATTACGACGCGCGCGCGCAGTTGATGTGGTCGGGTACGCTGGCGCACAACAACACCTGCGGCGTGGGCCGCCAGGGCGACTGGGCCAGCCATCAGATCGAGCACGAACTGAGCGCGCTGTACGACGTGGCGCACGGCGCGGGACTGGCGGTGGTGCTGCCCGCGTGGATGCGGTTCGTGTACAAGCACAACCCGATGCGGTTCGCGCAGCTGGCGACGCGCGTGTGGGGCTGCCAGATGGACTTCGAGTACCCCGAGCGCGCGGCGTTATTGGGCATCGAGCAATTCGAGGCGTTCATCCGGGAGATCGGCATGCCGCTGACGCTCAGGGAACTGGGCGCGCGCAGCGAAGACATCCCGTTCATGGCGGGCAATACCAAGAAGAACAACGCGGACAAGACCGGTTTCTTCATGCCGCTGAGCACCGAGCAAATCGAGGAAGTGCTGCGGTTGGCGGACAGGCCGTGACCCCAAACGGCGGGGCGCGGGTGACGCTCAAGGACATCGCGGCCCAAAGCGGGTACACGGTCAACACCGTGTCGCACGCGCTGCGCGGCAAGCGCGACATCGCGCCGGCCACCCGGCAGAAGATCGCCGAGATCGCGCGGGAGATGGGCTACGTGGGCAACACGCTGGCCTCTTCGCTGCGCTCGGGGCGCTCGGGCATGGTGGCGGTGATCGTCGAAGGCGTGGTCAACCCCCATTTCAGCGCCGTGGTGCACAATGTCGAGGGCTGTCTGCGCTCGGCGGGGTATTCCATGATCGTGCTGTGCACCGGCGACGCGCCCGTGCAGGAGCAAGACGCGGTGCGCACGGCGCTCAAGCACCTGGCCGACGGCGTGCTGATCTGCCCGACCCAACTGAGCGAGGCGCCGATCGACATGCTGCGCCAAAGCGGCATCCCCTACGTGGTCATGGGGCGCGATCTCAAGGGCAACCGCGACGACCAGGTGCTGTGGGACGACGAGGGCGGCGCGTACCTGCTGACCGAATCGCTGATCGCGCGCGGGCACCGGCGTATCCTGTATGTGGGCGGGGAAGCGCAACTGAGCTCCGAGCGCGAACGGTTCGGCGGATACCGGCGCGCGCTCGCCGACGCGGGGATGGAAGGCGCGGCGCTGGTCTGCCCGTTTGGGGAATACGCCGCGCTCGAGGCGGCGGGCGCGCTTAAGGAACTGCTCGCACGCTACCGCCCGAGCGCCGTCTTCGCGTTCCGCGACGCCATGGCATGGACGATCATTAACGCGCTGCGCGCCTCGGGCGTGCGCGTGCCCGAGGACGTGTCGGTGGCCGGATTCGATTACACCGCCGAGCATTTGCACTTCCTGCCCGCGCTGACCACGGTGGCCGCGCGCGCGGACAGCTATGCCACCGTCGCCGCGCGCCGGCTGATCGAGCTGATGGAAAAGGGCGGCCAGCCCCCGCGCACCACGCGGCTGGCGATGCGGCTGGTCGAGCCGAATGCCACGGTTCAGAGCGTCAATTCGACGGGGCAATGGTCCGAGCCGTAGATTTCCGGGTGGATGGCGGCGCCCCGCATTTGGCCCTTGAAGCGCTCGGAGACCACGAAGTAGTCGATGCGCCAACCGGCGTTGCGCTCGCGCGCGTTGCCGAAGTAGCTCCACCAGCTGTAGGCCCCGACTTGATCGGGGTAGAAGTGGCGGAAACTGTCGACGAAGCCCGCCGCCAGCAGTTCGGTAAACTTTCCGCGCTCCTCGTCGGTGAAGCCGGCGTTCTTGCGGTTGGTCTTGGGGTTCTTGAGGTCGATCTCCCGGTGCGCCACGTTCAGGTCGCCGCACAGGATCACCGGCCTGTCCTTATCGAGTGCGGATAGGTAACCTCGGAAGTCGTCCTCCCACTTCATCCGGTAGTCGAGCCGCCGAAGGCCGTCCTGCGAATTGGGCGCATAGCAGTTCACCAGCGTAAAACCGTCAAAATCCGCCGTAATCACCCGGCCCTCGTGGTCGTGCTCGTCGATGCCGATGCCGAAGCGCACATCCAACGGTTTCTCGCGCGAAAACACCGCCGTGCCCGAATAACCCTTCTTCTGCGCCGAGTAGAAGAATTTGTGGTAGCCGGGCAACTCGAACCGGGCCTGCCCCTCCTGCATCTTGATCTCTTGCAGGCAGACCACGTCGGCCCCCAGCGCGTCGACGCTTTCTAGAAAGCCCTTGCTCAGACAGGCGCGCAGCCCGTTGACATTCCATGAAATCAGCTTCATAGCGATCCTCCTCGGTTGATGGATGCTTCATTGTACCAAAGGGTACAGAATTTGACAACAATTAACACACGGCCGGCAGGAAAAAAGGAGGAAGTATAGAATCATCTAATTTAGGGAACGATAGGCATTCGCGGGAACGTCAGAGATGAGAGATAGCGACCCCGTACGATGTCACGGTATTATAATGGGAGGGAATTCTATGAGCAAGCTATCCCTGGATTACCTTGGCATTATCCATCCGAAGAACGTCTACTACCAACTGAGTCCCGCCGAGCTGACCGAGAAGGCGCTCGCGGCGGGCGAAGGCGTACTGACCGACACCGGCGCGCTGCGCGTCATGACCGGCAAGTACACCGGCCGCAGCCCCAAGGACCGCTTCATCGTTGACGAGGCCGAAATTCACGACCAAATCGCGTGGGGCAGCGTCAACATGCCCATCTCCGAGGAGAAGTTTGACAAGATCTACGGCAAGATCCGCGCATATCTGCAGCATCGCGACATCTACGTGTTCGACGGCTACGCGGGCGCCGATCCCAATTACCGGCTCAATGTGCGCGTGATAAACGAGCTGGCCAGCGAGAACCTGTTCGTCCACCAGCTGCTGATTCGGCCTGAGGTCAAGGAACTCGAAGGCTTCACGCCCGGCTTCACGGTCGTGGCCGCGCCCGGTTTCAAGTGCATCCCCGAGATCGACGGCGTCAAGACCGAGGCCGCGATTTTGGTTTCCTTCAAGAATAAGGTCGTCGTGATCGCCGGCAGCCAGTACGCCGGCGAGATCAAGAAGAGCGTGTTCGCGGTCATGAACTACTTCATGCCGCAGATGAACGTATTCCCGATGCACTGCTCGGCCAACGTCGGCCCCGGCGGCGACAGCGCGCTGTTCTTCGGCCTGTCGGGCACCGGCAAGACCACGCTGTCTGCCGACCCCAAACGCGGCCTGATCGGCGACGACGAGCACGGCTGGTCGGACAACGGCATCTTCAACTTCGAGGGCGGCTGCTACGCGAAGACCATCCGGCTGTCGAAGGAGCATGAGCCGGACATCTACGCCGCCATCCGCTTTGGCGCGCTGCTCGAGAACGTGACGCTCGACGGGAACCGCCACCCCGACTACGACGACGAGTCGGTCACCGAAAACACCCGCGTGGGTTACCCGGTGGAGTACATCGGCAACACCGTGATCCCGGGCGTGGCCGGCCATCCGAAGACGGTCATCTTCCTGTCGGCCGACGCCTTCGGCGTGATGCCGCCCATCTCGAAACTGTCCAAGGAAGCCGCAATGTACCACTTTGTGTCCGGCTTCACCGCGCGCCTCGCGGGCACCGAGCGCGGCGTTACCGAGCCCCAGCCCACCTTCTCCACCTGCTTCGGCGAGCCCTTCATGCCGCTGCCGGCCTCGAAGTACGCCAAGATGATGGGCGATAAGATCGAGGAGCACGGCTCCGACGTGTACCTCGTCAACACCGGCTGGACCGGCGGCCCGGCCAGCGGCGAAGGCAAGCGCATGAAGCTGCCCTACACCCGCGCCATGATTACCGCCGCGCTGAACGGCGAGCTCGCGAAGGTCGAGTACAAACTCGACCCCAACTTCAACGTGATGGTGCCGCAGAGCTGCCCCGGCGTACCCAGCGAGCTGCTGAACCCGCGCGAGACCTGGAAGGACAAGGCCGCCTACGACGCGATGGCCAAGAAGCTGGCCGGCATGTTCGTCGAGAACTTCAAGAAGTACAAGGATATGCCGCAGCATATCATCGAGGCAGGTCCGAAAGCGTAATTGAGGATTTGATGTCCTTCCGCCCGACCGGCAGTTTCCCCGCCGGTCGGGCGGAAGTTGGTTTGGGGAGCAGGATACCCACCCGCGCGTCCATATGCGGGGCTCGCGCGCCGTTGTCGGATATGCGCATCCGGGCGAGCCGCCCGGCGTCGATTTCAGACCGATAAGCGGACTGCCTCCCGTGCCGCAAGGGACGTTGAAAGGCCGCGAAGATAAATTGGAATTTAGCTGCTTCGCATTATGCTTATAATGTACAGCTATCTGGGGAAACCGATTACGCAGATTGCTCGTACTATTTTGAGCAGAATGTGCAAACATGGAACTTTTGATATTGCATGAACTTCCAAGCTACGCTTCGTTTGAGCTGCCAATTTCAAGCAAGTTACCCTCCGGGTCGGCGACATAAAAGTTGCGGATGCCGAAAGGAAATGTTATGGGTTCTCCCGTCGGGAATCGCACGTCTAATTTCGATAGCCGTTCATATTCCTCATCCACATCGGCAAAACAGGGCAACCAGAGGGCAATTTCAAAGGTCTGATTGATTCCTTTTGGAGGGACGTAGCTTTCCCCAATTGCCTGCACGAATTGTTTCCTACTGTATATGAACAAGGAAAGCGCGCCGCTTGCCGTCTCAAACTCCGCGAAATCCCCACCACTCCACTGAGTATGAAAGCCCAATGTATCTCTGTAGAATCGAACCATACTATCCATGTCACCGGCATATATACATGCGCCTACCCTTACATCTCGTCCGTTCAATTTTGTGATCTCCTATCTCATCCTTTTTTCTCAAAGACGAAGTTAATATAAACAATCCGCAGTTCAAAACAGCCCGCCAAATTTCTGTTTATCGTTGCACCCATTATATCAGACTTACCATCATCGGTAAAGAGCAGGGAGCCATCAAAGCAGGTAACGCCAGTTTGGCTGGACTTCAATTTTGGTCACGCTGCCCGACCAGCTCACCGCGTTCATGCCCGACATCAGCGTCGGGAAGTCGCCGCTCATGTTGTCGTTCATGGAAGCGGCAACGGAGTACGCTTCCATGAGCGGTGTGTCCAGCGTGATGCCGCCGGAGATGCCCTCAAGCTCCACAATGCACAGCCCCACCATGAGCGTGATGTCGCCGGCGCCATAGACGGTGACCACCGGCTCCGAGGCGACATTACCGGGGTTGGTGATCGTGCTGCCCGAGGCCGTCAGCGTAATGGGCAGTACAACCTCCGCATACCAGAACGGCTGGCAGCGGAAATTGACCGTGAAGGTACGCTGCTCGTGATTGCGAGCACCTTCGCAAACTCAATCTGATTGGCGGCGCAGGCATAGAAAAAGCCGCCGGACGAGCGGCCAACCGCAGCGTTCCACAGGGAGGGATGAATATGATTGGAAATCGTTTTGCCCAATTGAGAAAATCGCGGAATTGGAGCCAACGTGATCTTGCCAAGCGGTTGGGCATGAGCGCTCGAGCGATTATGAACTGGGAAAATTCCGTTTTCGATCCATCGGCAACAAACATCATAGCCTTGGCTTTGTTGTCCCATGTTCACCAATCGTACATTAATACATCCAGGCGAAAAGTGTGATAACATCGTAAAATTGGAACGTATTGCCACCCCGCGCGTCTAATGATTCAGACATGTCGAGGGGGGATTCGCATGAGGATTGCAGTGTGCGACGATGAGCGTGTCTATCGAGAGGCAATCGCCGAGGCTGTAGAGAAATGGTGCGAGCGTCGGCAGGATGTCGTGGTTGCCTCAAGCGGCTTTGCGTCCAGCGAAGACCTGCTGGTGACCCTTGGAAAGGGCGAGCGCTTCGACCTGATTTTTTTGGACATCCAGATTCCGGGCGAGATGAGCGGGCTTGAATTGGCAGAAGCCATCCGCGCCTTTGACGATGCAACGACGCTCGTGTTTGTCACCAATTACGCGGAGTACGCCTGTGCGGGCTATCAGGTCAACGCGTTGCGCTATTTGTGCAAGCCGGTCCGCGCGGAGCAAATTTTGGAGTGTATGGACATCGCTTACGGCCAATGCTTATACGATCAAAAGCAGGTGCTGACGCTCAATACCCCTCAGGGCACGTATGCGCTGAAGACCGGAAACATCCTCTATATAGAATCAAGAGACCATTTCCTCGAAATCCATGAAACGGTTCGCAAAGAAACCCTCCTGGTGCGAATGAGCCAAAATCAATTTCATAAAGATTTGCCCGACGGTCTCCTCGTGCGATGCCATCGGAGTTTTGTCGTCAACATCCTCTATGTCCGCAAGCTCCTGCGCGCGCAGGTGATTTTGGCGAATGGAACCCAGGTTCCCATCGGCGCGCAGTATCGGGATACATTGCGGGCAGTTTTCGACAAATACTATCAGGGAGGATAGCGGTATGGACGGATGGATACTGCTTGAAATTGCGGTCAACCTCTTCCGGGCGTGGCTCATCGTTTACGCGCTGAAAAAGCTCCTCGTGCCGGCATGGGGAAACGTTTGGACGGACTGCGCCTGTATTGCCGCAATCGCCGGATGGTATACGATGTACCTGTTCTGGGATGTCCCGATACTGGATAGCGCCGTTTTCGTTTTTCCGTTCCTGTATGCCTCCCTCGCGAGGCGAGTCAAATGGTATCTCTGCTTGTTCTGGAACGTCGTGCTCTGCATCGTCTTCACGGCATGCACCACGCTGAACATATCGTTTTATCTGGACGCTCTGGGCGCAAAACTGGAAGAAATCATGACCGCATCGCCGCTTCGGGTTGCTTTCCTCGTTTCGGTCAATTTGACACTGCTGATCGCTGTTTTGTTGATCGCAGAGCTATGCAATCGCAGTAAAGCGCCCGCCAGAAGCACACTCGCACCGCTGTTTGCCCTCAACCTTATGAGTCTTTTGGCAGTAGAGTTTTTGTTCGCGACGCGGACGAATGTCGATCCGGGCGCGCCATTTGCCTTTGCCTGTTTATGCCTGTTTTTCGTTTCCGCGTTGTCGGTTGTTCTCTATGAAGCATGTACGCGCATCGCTCAAAAGCAAAAGCAGTACGAGCTTGAAATCGATCGATTGAACATGACCCAAAAACACAATCGCGAGACGGAAAGCCTGTATTCGGACATGGCTGCCTGTCGCCACGATATGAAGCACCAAATACAGATCGTCATGCAGATGCTTTCAGATCGGGATACAAGAAATTCTCAGCACTATATCGATGAACTACATACACATGTTCAAGCATTGCAGCCCTTCGCGACGGGCAATCAGGCCGTAGACGCCCTGTTGACGGCAAAGGTTTCCATCATGCGCCATGAGCAGATCGAACTGGATTTTCGTCCCTATCCGCTGGATATCCTGCCCATCCCGGAGAGCGACTTTTGCTCGGTGCTCGGCAATCTGCTGGATAATGCCGCAGAGGGCATCCATCGAATCGCAGATCGGAGCATCTCGCGCAAGGTAACCCTGTCTTTCGCCCGAACGTGGGACATGTTCTACATTACCTGTACAAATCCCTGCAATCTGGCTACCGTGCGTCGGACACGCGGTAGCTTGGTCACTTCAAAAAAGGGCGCACAGCACGGAATCGGAACGCGCAGCATCAAATCGATAGCCGAGAAAGCGAACGGCGATGTCGACTTCGATGCGTCCGGAGATGTGTTCAAAGTGAAAATCACCTTGCCTTTTCAGGCAAAAGGAGCGTAACCGGGATGATCGGGTACCTATCGAAAAAGGCCGTGACATTTCTCAAACAGCGTGGACGCATTGATGAAAGATAAGAGGGAGTCTATCTGTACGGCGCGGATTTGGTCATTTACACGCTGCTGAGCACGTTGGGACTGCTGCTGACCGGCGGCGTGATAAAGCGCTTCTGGGAAACGGTGATCATTGTCACGATATCCCTATACCAATCAAACAATCGGCGGCGGCTTTTGCCGTCCCCGGCCACCAGCGCGCCCCTATAAGGAATACATCTCTCTGCAAAGGT
>NZ_JBISDI010000039.1:0-36496 GCF_051162045.1 Anaerozeibacter quisquiliarum | reverse complement strand
TTACGCCCCGCGGGGGCCACCACCCCGCCTGCGGGCACCCCTCCAGGGAGGGGTGGCGCGGAGCGACGGGGTGGTGAGCCTGTCGGCAGGGCTCGGGAAAGCAGGCACGGAGGCTTGGGTTACGCCCCGCGGGGGCCACCACCCCGCCTGCGGGCACCCCTCCAGGGAGGGGAATAGGAAGGCAGCCATTCCCCTCCCCGGAGGGGTGGCGCGGAGCGACGGGGTGGTGAGCCTGCCGGCAGGGCTCGAAAAGCAGGTACGGAGGTTTGGGTTACGCCCCGCGGGGGTTTGAGGTTGTAGAACAGCATGTACTCGACGATTTCTTAGAGGCGCCTGCGTGCGAGTGGCGAAATGCGTCGCATCCACGCATTCCACCTTCAGCGAACGGAAGAAGCTCTCCGCGCAGGCGTTGTCGTAAGGGCTGCCGGGGCCGCTCATGCTCTGAAGGCCACCATACTTGGCCAAGGTGCTGCGGAAATCTGCGGAGGCGTACTGGCTTCCCCGGTCGGTATGGAAGATAAACCCTCGTCCTGGCCTGCGGTTCTTCACAGCGTTTTCGAGCGCTGCGATGGCCAGATTCCGGTCGATGGCCCGGCTCACCGCCCAGCCTACCACGCGCCTTGAGCAGATGGTTGCTGTTCTATTCCCAAATGACACGGGGGATATTTAGCCTGCGGAAAGCATTGTGATCTGTGCGTGTATTATGCTGATGGCACAATCAGCGGCGCGGCGGGTTTCTACCGGAGCTGGTGTTATAAGGTTAAGGGCCCTTAAGGGGGAAATAACCAATGCTCCAGCAACGGAGGCATTCCGAAAAGGATAAGGACAAATAAAACCGGAAAAAGTCAAGACAAATATCACAAAAGAATATATAATCTCTATGGGGTGGTACGATGAACTGGATCAATGATATTCAAAATTCGATAAACTTTATTGAAAATAATCTTCTGGAAAATATCAGCGCTGACGATGTATCGAAACATGTTCATTCTTCGCCTGATTATTTCCAAAGAACATTTCATATCGTGACGGGACTTTCCGTAAGCGAGTATATAAGGAACAGGCGATTGACGCTTGCAGGGGAGGAACTTAAAAATACGCAACCTAAAGTAATCGATGTCGCCCTGAAATACGGCTATGATTCGCCGGAAAGCTTTACAAAAGCGTTTACCCGATTTCACGGGATTACGCCCGCATCCGTGAAGAGATCGAGCCAAAACCTGAAATTTTTTTGTCCGCTCTCGGTAAAAGTATATATTAAGGGAGGATTTGGCATGAGAAGAAAAATCATTCCGAATATCCCTGACATTGACTGCTATGGTAGCGAAGTAGATTATGTTTTCGACCTTTTGGATGCGACTTTTACCGGTGCGGGCGAAAAAATGAGTAAGGCGGAGCTAGCCGCATACAGCGGTATGGCAAACCGTTTCGTCTGGAAGCCTGGAGCGTGGCGTCATGGGTATGAGGTCATGGATAGTATAGACCAAACACCCTTTGAATCAAGTATACGATTATTCAAAACATTTGGATGGGATGCCAGATACATCAGCATTTTACGCGACGGCGACGGGAAACCACTCAATACCGATCATGAGCAAATCAGGCGTGATTTTGTTGAATCGATCGACAAGGGGTACCCCGTTGTGTGCCGTATGAACTCACACAGACAAAATGTAGTGATTGGATATGAAAACGATGGGAGTATCATCGTGAGCAGGGTTGGAATCGACGGCGAAAATGACGACAAACGATCTGAGACGGCCACTCGCGAAAATTGGGAAGATAGTGTATCAGAGTATATCCTATTAAAAGATAAATCCGGGCCTGCTCCCGAACGGGAACGATTCCTCGACTTATTGAGGCTAATCGTCAGCCGCGCCCGCAGGACAGATAAAATAAACGGCATGAACGTCGGGTTCGCCGCGTGGGAAGCATATCTGCATGATTTGGAGTTCAGCGATTTTTCTACGCTATCGCTAGAAGAGGTAGGACGAGACGGAAGAATGGGCATCTACTGCGACGGATTATGCCAAATATGGGGCCGCAGCGGGGCACTGCCCTACTACCGCTCGCTTGCCGAGCGCTTCCCCGAATGGCGTGATGAACTGAACATCGCCGCAGCTGCGCTTGACGATTGTTCAAAATACGGTGGCTTCCTATGGGCACAGGGCTTCTCCTTTGATGAAAAAGGGTATGAAAGATTCCGCGACCCCGCCGCCCGGAAGATCCTCGCAGACGAGGGGCGAAAGGCCTTGCAAAAGGACATTGAAGCGGTAGAGCAGTTTGAGAAGATATTGTCCAAAGAAGGATTGCATGGTGAAGCACTCCATGCATCCTGCCCCAAATGACGCAGTGATAAAAGGAACCCTCCGAGGAGGGGAATAGGAAGGTAGCCATTCCCCTCCCTGGAGGGGTGGCGCGGAGCGACGGGGTGGTGAGCCTGTCGGCAGGGCTCGAAAAGCAGGTACGGAGGTTTGGGTTACGCCCCGCGGGGGCTACCACCCCGCCTGCGGGCACCCCTCCTGGGAGGGGAATAGGTGGCCATTCCCCTCCTCGGAGGGGTGGCGCGGAGCGACGGGGTGGTGAGCCTGTCGGCAGGGCTCGGGAAAGCAGGTACGGAGGCTTGGGGTTACGCCCCGCGGGGGTTACCACCCCGCCTGCGGGCACCCCTCCAGGGAGGGGAATGGGAGGGCCGCCCGCATGACACGTTTGCCCGACGGCAGGCGGCCCCATACCCCACCGGCCTCTAAAGATTTCCGCCCGGCCGGCAGCGAAGCTGCCAATAAGCCGGGCGGAAAGATTTCGAGGCCCCGCGCGTCAGCGCGTCGTAAGCTCCGGGAACATCAACTCGAGCGTGGGTTGATCGGGCTGGCCGGTTTGCTCGAGGGCGTTCGCAAATTGGTAGTCCAACAAGGCCTGCGCGTAGCCGACGTCGTCCAGGATGTCGGTCAGGTAGCCTTCGTCGAACAGCTTCTGCCGGATCATCTCCACGGTGATGCCTTCCGGCAGCACGGGCGCGGTGGGTTCGGGTTCCGGTTCCGGCGTGATCTCCGGTTCCGGTGTGATCTCCGGCTCCGGCGTGATCTCCGGCTCCGGCGTGATCTCCGGCTCCGGTGTGATCTCCGGCTCCGGTGTGATCTCCGGCTCCGGTGTGATCTCCGGTTCCGGCGTGATCTCCGGCTCCGGTGTGATCTCCGGCTCCGGCGTGATCTCCGGTTCCGGCGTGATCTCCGGTTCCGGCGTGATCTCCGGCTCCGGCGTGATCTCCGGCTCCGGTGTGATCTCCGGCTCCGGCGTGATCTCCGGCTCCGGCGTGATCTCCGGCTCCGGCGTGATCTCCGGTTCCGGCGTGATCTCCGGTTCCGGCGTGATCTCCGGTTCCGGCGTGATCTCCGGCTCCGGCGTGATCTCCGGTTCCGGCGTGGGCGCCTCGGTGGGCTCCGGCGTCGGCTCGGGCATCGGCGTGGGCACGGGTTTCGGAACCGGCGTCGGCTTGGGCGTCGGGCCGGGCGTCGGGTAGGGATCGACCCAGGGGTCGGGCGTGGGCGTGGGGCGGGGCGTCGGCTTCGGGGTGGGCTTCGGCCTCGCGGTGGGTACCGGCACCGGCGTATTGCCCGGCCTGATCGGCGCGTCCTCGTCGTTCAGCCATTGGATGGTCTTTGTCCCGGCGGTGCCGTCCGCCTTTAAGTTCAAGTTGTAGGCCTTGTTGAGGTGGACCTGGAAATCGCGGACCGCCTGCTCGGTGGCCGCGTCGTACTTGCCGGTGGGCCGGTTGGCGGGCAGCCAGCCGAGCTCGATCAGCCGCCACTGCAGGCCCGCGATCTGCTCGCGCGAGGCCTTGCGGTAGTTGTTGATCGGCGTGGGCGCGGGCTCCTCCCAGTCGTCTTCCTCGTCGCGGGGCGTGGGGCGCTGCACCTCTTCCCAGGTCGGCCACCATTCGTCTTCTTCCGCTTCCTCGCCGGGATCGGGCGCTTCGCCGCCCGCGTCCTCGACGCCTTCTTCGTTGCGCCAATCCAGCGTACCCGGATCGGTGATCGGCAGTCCGTCGGGATCGGTGGCCTCGCCGGCAGCGGGTGTGGCGGTGGGCGCGGTCCAGCGACCGTCGTCGAGGTTGCCGTCCGCGGTGCGGTCGGTCGCGCCGCGACCGAGGTTGAGCACAATGACGATTACGATCAGCACCGCCGCGCCCACCACGCCGCCCATGATCGCCATCTGGCGCGTAAGCTTGCGGGGGGGCACGTCGTCCTCCTCGCCGGGCTGGCCGACCGCGCCCGCCGCCGGGCGCTGCGCCAGGTAACCGGTGCCGTTGTCCTCAAAGAACGCGCGCCTGCGCTGCCCGTCGCCGGCGTCGCGCATCTGGGCGAGCGCCCGCTCGAAGGCGGCCTCGCCGCCGGGCAGCAGCTCGACCGCGCCGTCCGCCCTTCGTCTGACCGCGCCGCGCGGGAACAGCTCGCGCACGCGCAGCGGCGCGCCGGTCTTCTGATCGAGCGCGGTGTAGACGATCCCGCCGGCGTCCTGGCCCAGCGCGCGGCCGATCACAAAGCGCCCCCGGAGCACCGAACCGGGCGCGAGATGCCCCTCGGGCACCGGCGCGAGCGGATCCTTGTGGCAGGCAGGGCACGCGCCGCGCTCGTCGAGCGGCCCGAAGCAGTACATGCATAGGTTGCGATGGTCTTCCATGGGTCGATGCCTCCTTAATCGGGCGTGACTGGGGTGTGGCTAAACTACTTTGGACACCGCGCGCTTGAGGCGTGCGAACACTGCCTCGGGTGCGCCGTTCGCGTCGATGATTTGAAACCGCTTGCGCTCGCGGGCCGCCAGGTCGAGATAGCCCTCGTGTACGCGGCGCGCGAATCCGCTGCCGGCGACCTCGATCCGGTCGGGCGAATCGGCGGCCACGCGGCGGCGCAGCGCGCAGTCGGGATCGATGTCGAGCAGCAGCGTCAAGTTCGGCATCACGCCGTCCACCGCGGGCGCGTTGATCGAGCGCACCAGCTCCGCGCCGAGCCCCCGACCGATGCCCTGATAGGCGATGCTCGAATCGACGAACCGGTCGCACAGCACATGCGCGCCGCGCTGAAGCGCGGGGCGGATCACCTCGCGCACGTGCTGCGCGCGTGAGGCCGCAAACAGCATCGCCTCGCACATGTCGGACATGCCCTGCTCGCGCGCGTCCAGCACCACCGCGCGGATGCGCTCGGCGATCGGGCAGCCGCCCGGCTCGCGCGTGATCGCCAGCGCGTGGCCGCAGTCCTTGAGCCACTGGGCGAGCAGCGCGTGCTGCGTGGACTTGCCGCAGCCGTCGGACCCCTCGATCGAGATGAACACGCCGGGCAAGGTCGCCTCGCCGGCCAGCAGCAACCGCGTGAGCTCCGCGACGCTGCCCGCGACGACGGTCGCGCCGGCACGCTCGAGCTCCTCGCGCCCGCCGTAGCCGTAGCCCGCGCCGACGGCGTCTATGCCGCTCGCGTGCGCGCCTTCGACGTCGAACAGCCTGTCACCCACCATGCAGGCGCGGCGGCAGAGGGACGGCAGCGCCGCGCGCACGAGCGACGCCTTGTCGTGCAGACCGTGCTCGCCGCCGGGGGCCATGATGCGGTCGAAGTACTTCGCAAGGTCGAACGCCTCGAGCACCATGTCCACGACCGGGTGGGGCTTGGCGGTGGCCAGCGCCAGGTAGGCGCCGCGCGCCTTGAGGGTTTTGAGCAGCGCGGGGATGCCCTCGAACACGCGGTTTTCGAGGAAGCCGCGCACGTTGTAGCGCTCGCGGTAGTAGAGCACGGCGCGTTCGGCGTCTTCGGGCGAGAGCCCGGCGAGTTGCTGAAAGGCCGGGTTCAGCGGCGGCCCGATGTAGGCGCGCAGTTGCTCGGGGTTCAGGTCTCGAATGCCAAACTTGTCTAATGCATATTGGACGCAATTCACGATGCCAGGTTCCGAATCGGTCAGCGTGCCGTCCAGATCAAAGATGACTGCGTCGTAGGGCAGCGTGCGCGCGCTCATGCGGTGTCCTCCCGTGCGTGTGTTGTTGTCTATTGTAAACGAGCCGGGTTAAATGCAAAAGCTTGTCAGGGGATAAAATGGGGTGGTCTTGCGCAAGAAGCTTGCGCTGTAGGCCATACGGGTTCGAGCTTGATACACAGGTCGCCCCTACGGGGGTCGAGGGATCGCGACGGTTCCTCGTGCCCTCGCAGGGGCGGCCTGTGATTGTCCGTCCCCGTTGCGCGTCAGATGACGCCCCAGATGGTCAGGCTGGCAATCTCCCGCGCACACGGGTGGAAGCAGAGCTCGGGACCGCTGTTGACGACCGACAGCGCGGCGGGCACACGCGAGACGGTCACAATGTCCGTGAAGCTGTGCGGCGCGGCGCCGGTGACCCACAGCGCGTGGGCAACGCGCGGCTCGTCATCCAGTTTCAGCGTCAACGTCGCCTCGTCCCCGCGCACGACGTCCGAGAGAAACAGCGTAAAGCCGACCGCGTATTGGCCCGCCTTGCGCAGGGTCACGCGGCCCGACGCGCGGTCGAGCTCGATGAAGGGCGCCGCGTCCTTTACCTCCGCGTTGAAGCCGATCGACGCGCCCGAGGGCAGGCGGCGCGATCGACCGGACTCGGGCAGGTACAGCGCGTACTGCGCGCCGACCATTTGCGAACCGCCGGGCCCGACCGGCCCCGACGGGCCCGGCGGTCCGGGATAGCCGCGCTCACCCCTCGGCCCCTCGGGCCCTTCGGGGCCTGGCGGGCCGGGATGGTCCTCGGGGCCGTTCGGCTTCCATCTGGCAGGGATGCGGCCCCAGTCGGGTTCACCTTGGTACGAGGAATCCGGCGAACAGGCGCGGCCGGTGTGTAATTTGGGGAAGCGTTCGGCGTAGGGTTGAGCGCAGTCCGGCCCCGATCGGCCGCACGAACAGCCGACCCTGGCCGGGTGGCCGACGCCGGATCCGCCGTGACCGCGTATCACCTTCACAGGATCACCTTCTTCCAACATGCAATGGATTGCCTGCCCGGCGAAGGAGGGCGACAAACCACAGTATGATTTGCACTGCGGGCAAGTGAAATGCGCTGTGATATTACATAACAGTCTCCATCATGAATGCGTGAATGATGCCGTTGGGTATCGCGCGCCGTAGGCACATCTCACCGCGGCGCAGTTGCGCACATAGTATGCCGCGAACCATCTTCGCAGACAAATCGCGGCAAAGGAGCCTTGTATAATGTTTGACCGGTTCGATGCTATGAATCTCCCGAACCACGAGTACGGCCATGGTAAGGAAGTTGTTGGTTGCCGCCCCCGACGTGATCGTTGCGGCCCGCCTTGACCCTGCGGCCCCCCCGCGCCGCGCTCGCTTACGCGCCGGACGACGCGCGGCTCAAGCAAAATGTCGGGCTGACCGGCCGGGTACTTACGGAAAAATCGATTGACACCTGTCCCGGGCTGTGATAAGATGAACCAAATTCCGAGAAAGGGGATGGCGACTGTGGACGAACTCATGCGGCATATCGTTCGGTTCGTGCGCGGCATGTTCAACGCTTTTGCGCATGCAGGGACAGCTATGCCCTTTTTTGGCACCGCGCGCGCCTAGGTAGTTTTTCTGCGCGGCGGCCCTGAAGGGCCGCCGCTTTTTTGCGTTTTGGAAACGGATTACACTCAAAATCGAGGGGATGAACCATGAAACGATACCTTGCCACATCGCTCATGTGCCTGATCGAAAAGGGCTACTTCGGACTCAGCGAGCTTTTCGGGCAGTACGTAATGCGGGCGGCGGCGATGGGGGCGCTGCTGATGATTTGGCGCGCGCTGAGCCTTTCGGGCGCGGACTTGGGGGACATGACGCTCAATCAGCTATACGTCTACACGGTGCTCTCGACCGCGCTTGGACCCATGCTCGACGTACGCACGCCCGCTGGGGGCTGGCTGCACGACGGCACGATGCTTTCCCTGTATTTGCGCCCGGCTTCGGTGGTCGGGCAGTTGATCGCGCACACGCTGGGCGGCTGGGTGCTGCGGCTTTCGCTGCTGTCCGCGCCCGTGCTGGTCGTGGCCGCGCTCTTAGGGGTTGATATGCGGCCGGCGGGCTGGGCCTTCCTGCCCTCGCTGCTCTTGTCGGTTTCGCAGGGATTCGCGGTGGATCTGCTGTTCGCCGCGCTGATGATCCGCCTGCGAAGCCTGTCCTGGCCGGTACACAGCCTGCGCGAGTCGCTGACGGCGCTGCTCACCGGCGCGCTGATCCCGTTCTCCGTGCTGCCGCTCCAGATCGGTCGATGGCTCGAGATGTCGCCGCTGGGCACGCTCGCGGGCGCGCCGCTTGCGCTGTACACGGGGCTTGGCGATGCGGGCCGGCTGCTCGCCGCCCAGGTTCTGTGGAATGCGCTGCTCTGGCCGCTGGCGGCGTGGTGCTTCCGGCGCTCGAGGGAGAGGATGGTGTCCTATGGCGGATAAGGCGCGCAAGCTGCTTCGGCTGTACGGGCTGTACGCCCGACTGGACCTTTATTGGGTGTTGCAGGACAGGGCGGCCGCCGCGCTCGTCATGGCGGCGGAGCTGGTGGCCGGCGTTGCGTCCGCGGCGGGGGTGGGGCTGCTCGCGGCGCGGTTCGGCGGCGTCGGCGGGCTTCATACGGACGAGGTGCTGTTCATGCTGGGCTTCTTCGAGCTGGCGAGCGGCTTTACCAATATGATGTTCGGCGGCGGCAACGCGCTATGTATCAGCCGCCGCGTGGCGCGCGGGCAGCTTGACCATATGCTGATCCAGCCGCTGCCGCTGTGGATGCAGCTGCTGGCCGAGGGGTTCATGCCGGCGTCGGGCTCGGGCGGGTTCATAACGGGCCTCGCGGTCACCTGGATTGCCTGCGCGCGGTTGGGACTGGCCGTTACGCCCGCATGGCTGCTGGCGCTGCTGCTCTACATGGCCTGCCACGCGCTTTTCAAGATCGGCCAGGGCTACCTGTACGGTGCGGCGGCGTTCTACAAGCCGGTCGCCTGCGAGGAGATATCCGCGCAGGTAATCGACCTGAATAACCTGCTGGGCCGGTATCCGATCGCGGGCCTGCCCGCATGGGCGACGGCGCTGATGATGACCGCATGCCCGGCCGCGCTGGCAGCCTACCTGCCCTCGCTCGTGCTGCTCGGCAAACTGGGCCGAGGGCCCGCGCCGGCGCTCCCGATCGCCGTGGCCGCGGCGTTCATGGCGGCCGCCACCTACTTTTTCAAGAAGGGATTGAAACACTATGCAGTATACGGCTCGAGCCGCTACCGCGACCTCGGACACCGCGGTTGAACTTCGGTCGGTTTCTAAGTACTTCGATCAGAACAAACTGGAGTCCCTCTTTAGACGGGAGCGCGTGCGCGTCCATGCGCTCGAGAACGTGTCCTTTTCGATCCGGCGTGGGGAGTTCTGCGCCTACGCCGGGCCCAACGGCGCGGGCAAGTCGACCACGTTCAAGCTGATCGCCGGCATGTTGCTGCCCCAGTCGGGCGGCGTAAGGGTGCTCGGGCTGTCGCCCGCCGAGGACCGCATCGCGCTGATGCGGAAAACCGGCGTGCTGTTCGGCAACCGCAGCGAGCTGTGGTGGGACCACCCGGTGCGCGCCTCGTTCGAATGGAAGAAGGAGGTCTGGGACGTGTCGGACGCGGTGTACGCGGAGCAAACGTCGATGCTCAGGGAGCTCTTGGGGCTTGATGATTTCTGGTCAAGCTTCGCGCGCGAGCTGTCGCTCGGCCAGCGGATGCGCGCCAACCTGGCGCTGACGCTGCTGCACGCGCCGGAACTTCTGCTGCTGGACGAGCCGACGCTGGGGCTGGACGTGCTCGCCAAACGGCAGATGATGGCGTTCCTGAAGGTCCTGAACGCAGAGCGGGGCGTGACGATTCTGGTCACCTCGCACGACATGGACGACCTTTCCGAGATGGCGCGCCGGTTGATCTTAATCAACCGAGGCACGCTGGCCTTCGACGGCGACCACGAGGCGCTCATGCGGCTTGCGGGGGATGTGCGCGTGCTGCGTGTGCGCGCGGCGGGCGAAGCGCCCCGC
The DNA here is from genome assembly GCF_051162045.1 of Anaerozeibacter quisquiliarum. Classification (NCBI taxonomy): domain Bacteria; kingdom Bacillati; phylum Bacillota; class Clostridia; order Eubacteriales; family Anaerozeibacteraceae; genus Anaerozeibacter; species Anaerozeibacter quisquiliarum. The sequence continues at coordinate 26,472 of NZ_JBISDI010000039.1, read as the reverse complement.
GTCCCGGGCGCCCGCCTGGTCGCGCGCGAGGGCGACCGGTATGAATACGAATACGACGCGCGTTGCTGCCCGCCGTCCGAGCTGTTTTGCGCGTTGGCGGCTCTGCCCCGCGTGATCGACGTCGAGATCGAGCGCGCGCCGATCGAGCGCGTGATCGCCGATCTGTACGCCCGCTGGCAGCGCGGGGAGGATTGATTTTATCCTGTTTACATCTACCGGCGGATCGGCTATAATCGTACTCAGTTGGATCATCGCGCCTCGGCGGCGCGACTAAAGGAGGGATTGTCCATGTTTCAGGCGGACGAGCGCGTCGTACGCGAGCAATACGAGCGCGCCAAGCAGGTCTTTGCGGCGTACGGCGTGGATACCGATCAGGCGATTGCCACGTTCAAGCGCGTCCCGATATCGGTACACAATTGGCAGGGCGACGACGTCAAGGGTTTCGAGCAGTTTGCCGGCGTGCACAGCGAAAACGTGGTGACAGGCGGATATCCTGGCGCGTCGCGCAATGGCGACGAGATGCGCGCCGACCTCGATCAGGCGTTCAAGTTCTCGCCCTGCCGCCACAAGCTCAACCTGCACAGCATGTACGCGGAGCCCGCCCATAAAAAGGAACGCAACGCGTACGATACCGAGGACTTCGGCCGCTGGATCGATTGGGCCAGGGATAGGCGCCTCGGCATCGACTTCAACGTGTCCTACTTCACCCATCCGCGCATGAAGGACGGCTGCTCGCTGGCCTCCCCCGACGAGGCCACGCGCGAATACTGGATCGAGGCGGGCATCCGCTCGCGCAAGATTTCCGCCGACATCGGCCGAATGCTCGGCCAGCCTTGCGTCAACAACCTGTGGGTGCCCGACGGCACCAAGGACAATACGGCCGACCGCGCGGGCTACCGCCGCCGGCTGACGGCCTCGCTCGACCGGATCTTTGAGACGCCCTATGAAAAGGCGCATACCCGCGACGTGCTCGAGGGCAAGGTGTTTGGCATCGGCACCGAGTGCTTCGTGGCGGGCTCGCACGACTTCTACATCGCCTATGCCGCGCGCCACGGCGTGGGCGTGACCATGGACACCGGCCACTATCATCCGTCCGAGAACCCGGCCGACAAGATCACGGCGATCTACCCGTTCGTCGACTACCTGATGCTGCACCTGACGCGCGGCGTGCGCTGGGACAGCGACCACTGCCTGATTCAGGACGACGGTCTGTTCCAGGTGTTGCAGGAGATCGTGCGCGCGGGCATCCTGGAAGAAAACGTCGGTCTGGGGCTCGACTTCTTCGACGCCACGATCAACCGCGTGACCGCTTGGATCATCGGCCTCAGGGCGGCCGGCAAGGCGCTGCTCACGGCGCTGCTCGAGCCGACGGCGCTGCTGCTTTCGGCCGAGGTGGAAGGCAACCTGGGCAGACGCCTGGCGCTGCTCGACGAGTTCAAGAACCTGCCTGTGAACGCGGTGTGGGATCAATTGTGCCTTGAGCAGGGCGCGGGCGTGGGCGCAAGCTGGATCGACGCCATGGACGCCTACGAACGCACGATACAAAGCAAGCGCGCTTGACGGCAGCGCAATACATGAAAGAAAAGGGGTTTACGATGTACTGCGTCAGACAAATTACCGACGACCTGATCTACGTGGGCGGAAGCGACAGGCGGCTGGCGCTGTTCGAGAACGTGTACCCCGCGCCGCTGGGTGCGTCGTTCAACGCCTACGTGCTGCGCGACGAACAGACGGTGCTGTTTGACACCGCCGACCGGGCGATCGCCGCGCGCTTCCTCGAGAACCTCGAGTACGCGCTGGACGGCCGAACCCTCGACTACCTGTTCGTGCACCACATCGAGCCCGACCACTCCTACGCGCTGCATGAGGTGGTTGAGCGGCACCCGGAGGTCAAGCTGGTCATGACCGCCAAGGCCGCGCAGATGGCGGCCCAGTTCTACCGCTTCGACGTGGCCGCGCATACGCACATCGTCAAGGAGGGCGACGTGCTGTCTACCGGCCGGCACCGCTTCCGCTTCCTGGGCGCGCCCATGGTGCACTGGCCGGAAGTGATGTTCAGCTACGACGAAACCGACCAGATCCTGTTCTCTGCCGACGCGTTCGGCGCATTCGGCGCGCTGGGCGGCAGCATCTTTGCCGACGAGATGGACATCGAGCGCGAGTGGATCGACGAGATGCGCCGCTACTACGCCAACATCGTGGGCAAGTACGGGCCGCAGGTGCAGGCGGTGCTCAAGAAGGCGGCCACGCTCGGCATCAAGATGATCTGCCCGCTGCACGGCCCGATCTGGCGCGACCGGATCGACGAGATCGTGGAAAAGTACAAGCTGTGGAGCGCCTACCGGCCCGAGGAGGCGGGCGTGCTCGTGGTGTACGCCTCGGTGTACGGCGGCACCGAGAACGCGGCGGTCGCGCTTGCGATGCGCCTTGCGGATCTGGGCGCGAAGGTTCGCGTGTACGACGCTTCGAAGGTGCATCCGTCCTACCTTTTGTCGGAGGCGTTCCGCTACAGCCACCTGGTGCTGGCCTCGGCCACCTACAACATGGGCGTGTTCGCCACGATGGAGCATTTCCTGCACGAGCTGGCCGCGCGCAACCTCACGGGCCGTACGGTGGCGCTCATCGAGAACGGCTCCTGGGCCCCCGCCGCGGGCGAGCTGATGCGCAAGGCGCTGCCCGAGAAGAACACCGTGGTGGGCGACTTGCTGACGATCAAGTCCGAACCGGCCGAGGCGCAGCGGGGCGACATCAACCGCTTGGCCGACGCGATCGCGGCCACGCTGCCGATGAGCGCACGGGCGCACGCGGCGGCGCATGACGAGAGCAAGATCGAGATCCCGGCGCTGTTCAAGCTCAGCTACGGGCTGTTCGTGCTGAACGCGCGCGAAGGGGAGAAGGACAACGGCTGCATCATCAACACGGTGACGCAGCTGACCGACATCCCCAAGCGTCTGACGATCTGCGTGTCCCGGCAAAACCTGACCCACGACATGATCGCGCGCACCGGCGTGTTCAACATAAGCGTGCTCGACCAGTCGGCCACGTTCGATCTGTTCAAGCGGTACGGCTTCCAGAGCGGGCGCGACGTCGACAAGTTCGAGGGCGTGAGCGGCCTTATGCGCAGCGGCAACGGCATCTACTACCTGACCGGGCATTCCAACGCCTACCTGTCCTGCGAGGTGATCGACCGGCTCGACTACGGCACGCACTCGCTGTTCGTGGCCGACATCGTGGAGACAAAGCTGCTTTCCGACCGGCCGTCGGTGACCTACGCCTACTACTACGATCACATCAAGCCCGCGCCCAAGCCCGCCGCAAAGAAGGGTTTTGTGTGCAAGGTCTGCGGTTATATATATGAAGGCGACGTGCTGCCGGAGGATTACATCTGTCCGATCTGCAAGCACGGCGCGGAGGTCTTTGAACCCCTCGGATAGATTGAAAGGAGGACGAATCATGAAGTATGTGTGCAACGTGTGCGGTTATGTCTACGACGAGGTAGCCGGCGATCCCGACAACGGCATCGCCCCCGGCACCACATGGGATGCCCTGCCCGACGACTTCGTGTGCCCGCTGTGCGGCGTGGACAAGTCCGAGTTTTCCAAGCAGGAATGACGGGATTGTAGGGATGGGGGCCGCGGCGTCTTTTCTGGCGCTGCGGCTCTCATTTTACCGAATTTTCCGCCACAGCACGTAATCGCGCATCTCCCTGAAAAACCCCGCTTTTTCCAGCGCCTCGCGCGCGGCGTCGGGATATTGCTTCACCGTGATGCGCTCGCCGCTTGAGAAGATGCGCATGAGCTCAAAATCGCGCGCGAGCGCTTCGAGCGCCGGCGCCGCCGCCGATTCGTCGAACAGCCGCAATACCTCTCCCTGCCGTTCCAACACCGCGACCGCGCGTCCGGCGGACAGCGCCACGGCCGTACCCGGCACGCACAGGAACGACGCGCCCTCGCCGTGGGGCAGTATCTTGCCGTAGGGCTGCATGGGGTCGGCGGCGTTGACCCATACGACCGACGCGTCCGGATGCTTCAATAAGGCCTGCGTCCGCTCGTAGTCTTCGGCCCGGATGAACTGCGCGCCCGATAGTTCGCGCACGAAGTAGCCGCGCCGCGCGCGGCCGGTGTATTCCCACACGCGCAGCACCGTGAGCGCCGATTCAAAGCTCATGCCCCTCAGCGTCTCGCGGCAGACGATTCCGTACCGGTCGAACGCGGTTTGCAGTTTTTCCTCCATGCCCGGTTCCATGAGCGGTCTGACGAGCTCCCAGCGACCCGCGTCCTGCGCCGCCACGCGCGCGCGGGAGCGCTTTTTTGCGCTCGACGCGCTGAGCGTGCGCGCCGCCCAGGCGCGGATTGGCGCAAAGCTGTCGGCGCGCACGAGCCCCTTAAGGGCGAGCGCGCCGAGCGCGTCCAGCGCCGAAGCGCCGCCGAGCAAGGACGCGAGCGCGTGGGCGAAGCTCGCGCCGCGCCGGCTCAGCGCCTCGTAAACCTTGAGCGCGTCGCCGGTCAGCCCCTCGGGTGTCGGCGCGCCCGCGTCCCAGTCGACCTCGTCCTGCCGGTGAAAGCTGATTAAGAGCCGCTCGGCGTCCTCGATCTTCCAGAAATACGCGCCGCTCATCAGCAACTCGTCGAGCAGCTTCGGCCTAAAGCCGGTTACGCGCGCGGGCAGGATCACGTTTTCCCACAGGTCCGCCGGGTACGTAAGGCCCGTGAGGTGCGTCATGGCGCGCCCCAGCTGATCGGCCGGGCCGCCCGCCGCGCGCAGCGAGCCCACAAGCAGCGCCGCGTACCGCTCGGGCGGCAGCGTCTCGGCCTCGCGCCGCCGCATGGCTACGGTCGAGCGCTGCGCGCGCCGGTACAGCTCCGCGTGGTGGTATTGGCCCTCGTGCGCGATCGCCGCGCCCTCGGCTTCGAGCGCGGACAGCAATTCCGCCGAGACCGCCTCGGGCCAGCCGTAGCGCTGCGCGAGCGACGCCGCATCCTGCGCCCCGCGATAGCGCAGGCAGCGCCGCGCCACGCGCTGTCGCGCCCCGATGTCGTCTTCATGAAGCGCCGCCTCGTAGAGCGCGGCCTGCTCCGCGCAGATCCACAGCCCAGGCTCCACGTACAACGCCCGGTCACGGTCGATAAGTTCGGTCAGCCACTCGACGGGCGCGTCCAGCTCGCCCGCCACGATGTCGCCCTCGGCCATCAAAAGCGCGTGCAGCCGCTCGGCATTTTCCGGTTGATGCCTGCGCTCCGCCTGCAAGTCCAGCTGCACCTTGGCCGGTGTGATGGCGTCCGCGCGTTCCAGCAGCGCCTCCGACGCGCGCTTGGCGGCGGAGGGGATCGGGCTGTACTCGTACATCAGCGTGGCCTCGACCTGACGCCTGAGCGGCAGCGCCATCGGCGAGGGCTCGCGCGCATGGTACTCATGCACGGCGATCGCGCCCGAACGCACGCGGGACAGCACCTCGCGCACGCCCGCGAGATTCAGGAAGTCTCCCATGCACTCGCGCATCGTCTCGCGCACCAGCGGATGCCCGTCCTGCGCGGCGGCGTCCGACAGCAACTCCGCGCCGCGCATGCGCTGCACCCACAGCGGCACCCGGCCGCCCTTGCGCACGCCCATCATCAGCGCGCGCGCCGCATTGTAGCGGAACAGCATCGTGAAGATCGGCGTCTGCGGCAGCAGCGCCCGCACGACTTCCTCGGCGGTATCGGGGTCGATCTCGAACAGCAGCCCGTCCGGGATGTCGCGCGTGCCCATCAGGTACAAGAGGATCCCGTCGTCGTCGGCGAACGACTGTACGTCCTGGCCGGTGGCCCGACCGGCGGCGTGCCGCAGCAGCATTTCCAGCGCCGTGTTCACGCGCCCGCCGAAGATCGAGTGTACCATCAGCTGGTGCTCGCCCGCCTCGTCGGTGAAGTGCTCGAGGATGATCGTCCTGTCGTCCGGCAGACAGCCCGCATGCTCGATCTGCCGCGCGAGGTGGCGCGTTGCGTTCGCCGCCGCGGCCTCGTCTAGCCGCAGCCGTGCAAGCGCGCGCGCCATGGAGCCGGTCAGATGCGCCTCATTAAGCCTGCGCAGGTGTTCCCCGAACTTCAACCCCACCTCGTACGAGCGGCCCCGGCCGTCGCCCTTCCAGAACGGCGTCTGCGCGCCCTCGGCGGACGCCGCCGCCACCACGACGCGGTCCTTCTGGATCGCGAGCATGCGCCACGCGAACGCGCCCAGCAGGAACTTGTCGCCGACGCGCGCCTCGAACACGTACTCCTCGTCGAGCTCGCCGAGCCGCGTGCCGTCCTCGAGCACGACCGGGAACCAACCTCGGTCGGGAATTGTACCCCCAGAGCACACGGCCAGCATGCGGCTGTAGTTGTCGCCCGACACTCGGCCGTGCACGCGGTCGTACAGCACGCGCGCTCGCGCCGGGCGGTCCCGCTCGTGCTCGAAATCCCCGGCCAGCATGCGCAGCACCCCCTCGAGGTCCTCGCGCGCGATGCCGCGGAAGCTGCTCGCCCCGCGGATCACATCCAGCAGCTCGTCGACCGTGTACGTCCCCGCCGTCGCCATCGACACCACGTGCTGCGCCACGATGTCCAGGCAGTTTTCGGGCGGGCGCATCGGCTCGATGTCGCCGTCCAGCGCGCAGCGCGCGGTCATGCCGCAGAAGGCGATCTCGCTCGCCATCCGCGGGAAGACGCGCATGACGCTCGTCCGGCCCGGGTTGTGCCCCGCGCGGCCCAGCCGCTGCAGCGCGCCCGACACCGTGAGCGGGCAGCCGATCTGAACGACCAGGTCGATCTCGCCCACGTCGATGCCCAGTTCCATCGACGAGGTGGCGCACATCAGCTTCAACTCGCCGCTTTTCAGCTGGTTCTCGGCCTCGAGCCGCTGCTCCTTTGACACGCAGCCGTGGTGCGAGCGCGCGAAGCCTTCGCCCGCAATGGCGTTGACGCCGTGCGCCAGCTTTTCGGCCTGCGCGCGGCCCTCCACAAAGGCGATCGCGCTGCGTACAGGCTTGACCAGGTCATATACAGAGCGCGCCAGCTCAGGCCAGATCGAGGCTTCGGGCAGCGCGCGCATGTCGGGCAAAGCGCTGGTGACGAGGATGTCGGCGTCTTTACGGATCGCCGGCGCGACGATGGTCACGTCCGGCGACACCGACAGGAACCGCGCCGCGCGCTCGAGCGGCCGGATCGTGGCCGACAGCGCGATGCGCTGCACGCTGCGCCCGCACAGCGCGTCCAACCGCGAAAGCGACAGCATCAGGTGCGCGCCGCGCTTGGTGTCGATGATCGCGTGCAGCTCGTCCAGGATGACGGCCTCGGTCGTCCGGATCATGTCCCGCCCGGTCTTTGAGGACAGCAGCAGGAACAGCGACTCGGGCGTGGTAATCAGGATGTGGGGCGGGTGCCTGCGCATCGCGCGCCGCTCGGACGCCTCGGTGTCGCCGGTGCGGATGCCCACGCGCACTTCGGGGCAGGGGATGCCCTCGAGCGGCCGGCGCAGGTTCTTTTGGATGTCGTTGCCCAGCGCCTTGAGCGGCGAGATGTAGATGACGTAGAGCCGATCCTCGAGCGCCCCCGCCTGCTTGAGCCCGTGAAGCTTGTCGAGAAACACCAAAAAGGCGGCCAGCGTCTTGCCTGTGCCGGTGGGCGCGCTGATCAGCGCGTGCCCGCCCGCCGCAATCACCGGCCACCCCTCCGCCTGCACCGCGGTCGGTTCCCCTACGCAAGCCTCAAACCACCGTCCCACCGCGGGCGCAAAGGACGCAAGCGACCGATCCATACCCCACCTCGCCGAATGTATGTTCACCTCCATTCTAGCGATTGCGCGGGGAAAAGTCAAGGGGCGGATCGAGGCGTTCGCCTGCGCATGCACAAAGAAGGCCCCCGAGCGCAGGGGCGGCTATGGGCCGAGCGCAGGCGCATCCCTTATGCGCGTAACGGGGCTGCGGTTGTGCGACCGTCAAGTTCACCACCCCGCCTGCGGGCACCCCTCCTGGGAGGGGAATAAGCAGGGAGCCATTCCCCTCCTCGGAGGGGTGGCGCGAAGCGACGGGGTGGTGAGCCTGATGGCAGGACTCGAGAAAGCGGGTACGGGGGCTTGGGTTACGCCCCGCGGGGGCCACCACCCCGCCTGCGGGCACCCCTCCTGGGAGGGGAATGGGAAGGGCCGCCCGCATGACACGTTTGCCACGGCAGGCGACCGAAGACCGCCCCGACGGCGGGCGCAAAGCGCCTCGCCGTTCGCTCTTTCGCTTTTTCGTTTCTTCGTTCTTCGTTCCTCCGCTCCCTCGTTTCTTCGTTCCTTCGCTTTTTCGTTCCCCCGTTCCCCACCCCGGGGGAATGGGGGGCCGAAGCCCCCGTCACAACGCGCCCACGGGCATGTACCGGGGGCGTGAATGCGATTGCGACCAAGGGAGGCCGCAGCCGACCGACTCGCAATCGCTTCCCGTCCGCCTGCCGCCCGGAAAACCCCGCAGGGTTTTCAGGCAGGCGGCCCCGTCACCCCCGTACCCCCGCCTTCCGCCCGGAATTTCCCGCAGGAAATTCAGGAAGGCGGCCCCGTTCCCCCGTAACCAAAACGGCCTCGAAAGCTTTCCGCCCGACCGCCCGGAGCCCGCGAAGCGGGCGAACGGGCAACCGGGCGGAAAGCTTTCGAGGCCCCGCCGCCCGTCAGGGCGCCAGCGGCAACGCCGCGACCCCGTCCCCCCGCAGATACGTCTGCGGCACCTGCCCGACCAGGATCGATTCGGCGACCGGCACGTAGGCCGTGACCATCACGGAATTCGCGCCGGTGGGCACCACGACCCGCACCAGCATCGAGGCTTCGAGCGATATCTCGTGGCGCGTCTGGTTGATGCCCGCGGTCTCGAACGCGGTTACGAACTTGGTGGTCACCGATCCGACCAGCGCCACCTTGACCGGCACCAGCGGCCCCGCGCCGCCCAGCAGCGGCATGCCCAGCGCCGCGCCCAACGGTATGCTGATGTCCGCCTGCTCGAGCGCCTGCAGATTGCGCTGGGTGGTCAGCGCGGCGCGGCTGGCCAGCTCGTTCATCAGCAGCGTGTTGGCCTGCAGCATCGACACCTGCCCGTTTTCGCCCTGCACCACCTCGATCAGGTCGCTGTAGCCCACGGCCCGCCCCTTGACCATCACCTCAAATATCCCGTTGTTGATCGCCTCGACCGCCAGCTGGCGCGCGCGCGCCTCGGCCATCGCGATCATCACCGGCGTCAGGTTGTGCGTTCCCCACGCGATAAAGGAGGCCAGCAGTATAAAGAACACCATCAGCACCCACAGGACCGTCCTGCCTCGGCGCGCGCCGCGTGCAACCATTCGCCTCACCGCTTCGTCAATAATGATATGGCTTTCCATTTTATGCGGGCGGGCGCCAGATTTTGACCAGATTACTTAACGCGTGAAAGATACCCTGCGCCGCCCCTTTGTGCTATACTTGCGATACCTGATCCCGCCAGGAGGAATATTCATGAGCTTGTTCAAACCGCGCACCGGCGACGGCAACTTCCTGTTGTCGGTCATCCTGACCACGGCCAAGCTGTTGTTCATCGCGATCCTGATCTTGAGCGTCACCGGCGCGGGCGTGCTGATGGGCGTGGCGAAGGCGTGGGTGGAAACCGCGCCCCAACTCGATTTGAACGCCTTCAGCGCCACCGCCAAGACCTCGTTCATCTACGACCGCAACGGGGATCTGATTACCGACTTCAAGGGCAGCGAGAACCGCATCGACGCCACTTGGGATGAGATCCCCGAAAATCTCAAGAAGGCCGTCGTGGCCGTCGAGGATCAGCGCTTCTACAGCCACAACGGCGTGGACGTCAAGCGCATCTTCGGCGCGCTGGTCAGCAACCTGTTCAAAGACACGGCGCAGGGCGGCTCGACGATCACCCAGCAGTTGGTCAAGGTCAGCATGTTCAGCCTCGACCCCAACTACAAGCGCAAGCTCCAAGAGGCCTACCTGGCGCTGCAGCTCGAGCGCCACCTGACCAAGGACCAGATTCTGCTGGCCTACATGAACGCCATCTTCCTGGGCGGCAACAACTACGGCGTCAAGGTGGCCGCGATGGACTATTTCGGCAAGAAACTCTCCGAACTCAGTCTGCGCGAGTGCGCGGCGATTGCGGGCATCATCCGCGACCCCTGGTGGTACAACCCCCGCCGCAACTACTACGAGAAGCAGCCGCCCACCCCCGAGATCCTCGACAAAAAGACCGACAGCGTGCTGCAAAAGATGTACGCGCAGGGCCGCGTCACGTTCGAAGAGTACAACGACGCGCTCAACGACAGACTGTCCGTGCTCGAGAAATCGGCCTTCCCCAATCGGATGTACGACAACGCTTACTACGTCGAGTACGCCATCTACGACGTGGTCACGCGCATGCTGCGCATGGAAGGCCTGAGCGATAACGCCACCAACCGAGCCGCCATGGAGAACAAGCTGCGCACCGGCGGCTACCGCATCTACACCTGCCTCGACCCGGCGCTGCAAAAGGCCGTGCAGCAGACCGTCACCGACTGGAAGGATTACCCCACCACCCGGCAGAAGAAGGACCAGTCGACCAAGGCCCCGCTCGGCAACGGTGAATTCCTCAAGGTGGCGCAGCCGCAGGCCGCGGCCGCCGTCATGGACTGGCACACGGGCGAACTGGTCGCGATCATCGGCGGGCGCGCCGAGCCCACGCAGCGCAAGCAGCTCAACCGCGCGTACAAATCGCCCATGCCGGTCGGCTCGTCGATCAAGCCGCTCTCGGTCTACGGCCCGGCGTTTGACCTGGGCAACTCGCCGGGCAGCCCGGTAATCAACGCGCCGCTGAAGATCGAGGGCTGGGACAGCGTCAAGGGCTATCCCGCCAACTTCAGCGAGAACGGCTCCTATAACGGCGTCGAGTCGATGCGCCTGGCGATGGTCAAGTCGCACAACACCGCCGCGGCGCAGACGCTGTTTGGCTACGTCGGCATCGAGAACTCGGTCAACTACCTGCAAAAGCTGGGCATCAGCAAGGCCAACATCTCGCCCACCGGCGCGGGGCTGGCGCTGGGCGCGTCGAACCCCACGATGATCGAGATGGCCGCCGCCTTCGGCGCGATTGCGGACGGCGGGCAGTACCTCGAGCCCTATGCCTTCACCAAGGTGATCGCCCCCGACGGCTCAGTGTACATCGACGCCCGCCAGTCTCAAATCCGCCGTCAGGTGTTCAAGGAATCGACCGCCTTTATGCTGGTGAACGTGCTGCGCCAGTGCGTGTCCGACGAGGGCACGGGCAAGCGCGCCAACTTCGGCGGCATGACCGTAGCCGGCAAGACCGGCACCCACAGCGACTACCGCGGCGTGTCCTTCGCCGGCATGACCGGCTACTATTCCGGGGCGGTGTGGATCGGCAGCGACACCTTCGCCCCGCTGGCCTCCAACTCCACCGGCGGCGCCTACGCGGCTCCGCTGTGGGCGGCGATCATGCAGAAGGTGCACAGCATGACCGGCGCGACCGAGGATCGGCCGATCATGCCGGGCAGCCCCGCCAACTATGGCCTGGTCAAGGCCGACGCCTGCGCGGTATCGGGCATGAAGCCCACCCGTGCCTGCATGCACGACGTGAACGGTTACGGCATCACGACCGACTACTACCTGGCCGGCACGGAGCCCACCGAGCCATGCAACATGCACCGCACGATCGAGCTGTGCGCGCGCTCGAAGAAGGCCCCCGGCCCCTACTGCCAGACCGTCAGGCGCTATGGCACGATCTACCTGCCCGAGGGTCACCCGCTGCGCTTCCCCCCCTATGGGGACGTGATCGAGTACTTCAAGGGCGCGTCCACCGACAAGGTGGCGTCCACGATCGGCATCTGCGACATGTGCGGCCGCGGGGGCGGCCAGGGCGAGCAAAACGCCGACCAACTGGCCGGCGCCACCGCCACCGCCGAGAGCCTGATCGCCCGCGCCGACCAGCGCCTTGCCGAGGGCGGCCTGACCGGCGCTCAGGAGAAGAAGCTCACCGGCCTGCGCAACAATACGCAGAAGGCCGTGGACAACCAGTCGCTCAAGGCCATCAAGAAGTACGGCAAGCAGTTGCAACAGTATTTGAAGAAGGTGCGATAAGCGTCGCCCCGTCCGCGCAAGCGGACGGGGCGAATCAATATCGGTCGCGCCGATGCGCCGTCTGCTTATAACCGTTCCTCAGGCGCGATAATGGAGAGATCGTCATCGGCAACGCCTCGGAGAGCGCGATTTTCAAGGCGCAGAACGCCCTGCGCGGCGTGGCACAGCAGATGGGCGTAGCAAGCGACGAAGACGTTCGGCCCTGGTAGACGAAGCGCGCTACGGGGAGAATTGGGGCCATGAAGATACTTACGGATACCAACATCTTAATTTCGGCGCTGCTCTTTCCGCACGCCAAGCCGGCGCTTGCCCTGCTTCACGCGGCACGGAACCATGAACTCGTCTTGAGCGATCGTAACATCTGCGGGTCGCGCGATGTCCCGGGACATCGCGCGATATCGACGCCTTTCTGGCGGAGAGGGGCTGTGAGTTGGTCGCCGCGCCGGAATACCCTGAAAACCCGAAGGATCAGCCAATTCTCAACGCGGCGATCTTGGCCGACGCGGACATCATCAGCGGAGATAAACACTTCCCGAGGCTCGATTTGGAGCGCCCCAGACGATCACCGCGGCACAATACCTAAAGCTTGTTGGCGTAGACCCATAAATCTCAAGCCGCGCAGAACGAATCCCCTCCAAACGGGAAGATAGGGCCGGTCTCGCTCGCCCCCATCCCATGCGCGTGAGCACATTTCACGCGCATGGCGCATTTCACGTATTACAGGTACATTTCACACCGCGCAGCGGCAATGCCCTCCCCTTTATGGAGGGATGGCGCGCAGCGCCGGGGTGGTGCCCCGCGGGCCCGTATCCCCCCACTTCCCCTCCCAGGAGGGGTGCCCGCAGGCGGGGTGGTAACCCCCGCAGGGCGTCCCCCGTCCTATCCGGCTTCATCTGGTCCTGCCATCAGGCTCACCACCCCGTCGCTCCGCGCCACCCCTCCGAGGAGGGGAATGGGCAGACCTTGGTCTGTTCCACTCTATATGCGCGGGTGCATTTCACGTGCCGAAGGCATATTCGCGCGCCGCGGCCGCCCTTCACCCGGCTGTATTTTGTGCTTGCCCACAGGAGCGACCACAACATAGCGCGCAGACTTTGGTCGGTTATTTCGATTCTGAGACAATTGTTTCGTTAAATAAAATGCCGGAGCAGGGAAAAAGGAGAGGGACGGAGAAATTACTTCCTATTATATGGATAGACCGGAACCGATCCCCTCCGGCCCAGGTTAAGCCCGCAAAAAATTGTAAATACTTGTTGACAATTCCATTTCATCTGGCTATAATTGGTATCGTATAGGATACGCCTATCGGTATCCCACATTTTTATGGAGGTGTTTAATCCATGACCAAAAGGTGGTTATCTCTGGTACTGGTGCTGACGCTGTTGTCCACGCTCTTTACGGGCGCGGCGATGGCTGCGCCGGTTCCTAAGGCAGTGGGTCCTATCGTGACCTTTGTCCGGGAAAAGACCGAGTTTATCCTCGAAGCGGGGAAGACGTACCAGAACTTTGTTTTGGGTCACTTCTTGCTCGCGGGCAATAAGCTCAACAACGGCAGTATTGCCAATGCGCTAACGGGCGTTGTCAAAGTTGATTTGGAAACCACGACTTTGGCGGCGGGCAAAACGTATGTGCAAGGCGATACGTTATATGCCGAGTTTACGCCGGCGGTTACTGACACGAAGTTGGTGGTCTATACCGCTGACGCGGTTGACACCACAGCTTATGCTATTGACATGCAGAAGGGTTCGGGTGCCGCTGACAAATCTTCCGTAATCGCCGTAAAGGCGACGAAGCCAGTCGATTCCATGAGTACGCCCATCAAATGGAACGGCACCGCTGTGACGGGCATCGACCACGACAAGAACACGATGGTCGTTGGTACACTGACCGATGCTAGCAATAACTCGGCTCTGACGGTGGAACTCACCCCCGCCCAGGGCACGAATGGGATCACTATAACGGCCGACAAAGTCGTCACTTGGGAGAGCAACAACGAAGCTGTTGTGAAGGTGACTTCGATCGGTAGCGCGAATGACGCCGCTACTGATCCCACCAAGAGCACCCATTACGCGAAAGTCGAAGCGCTGAAGGTCGGCGAAGCGACCATCACGGCCAAGGCGGGTGGCTACGCCAGAACGTTGAAGATCACAGTCAACCCGGTGTTGCCCACTAGTGTGAGCATCAATGCATTGGACGCCAGCCAGGTGGATTCCCACGTTGTAGACCCCTCCGACGCCGGCAAGAAGCTCCAAGCTTACCCGACCCAGATCGGCGAGGCCGAGCAGCTTGCGGTGACTTGGGCGCCCACTACCACCAGCGACCAGACCGGTTCTTGGCGGATTGTGGAAGCGTGGGATCGTTTTGGTATGTCGGTTTCTGCCGGCACCATCGCGACCATAAGCTCCAAGGGCTTGCTCGAAGGCATTAAAGAAGGCACTGTCAAGGTGCAGTTCACTTCGACCGCGAAGAAAGCCGATGGCACCCCGGCGGTCGACACCGAGCTTTACGTAATTCAACCGACTACGTTTACTACGGTTCGCCCGGTCGTGCTGACCACCGACGGCAAGGAAGTCGTGATTGTTAAGGGTGAGGATCCTGCCCCTGACGTAATGGGCTACAAGACTCCCGTAAACGTGACCCTGTCCACCGCGACAAAGGGCGCTGAGATTTACTATACGACCGATGGCAAGACCCCCGATAAAGCCGCCGGCATCGGTAAGCTCTACAACAACACGCCCTTCGCAGTGAGCAAGGATACGACCGTGAAGGCCATTGCGTACTTTGGCAACGCTACCCCGGGTACGCTGGGTGCAGATGCCGCTACTGGTCAGGCGCTCAAGTTCCGCTTGGCCGCGACCGCGCTGACGGCCACGCCCGCGACCATCAACCTGGCCGGCTCTCAGGAAGCCAAGGTCACCGTGACCTTGACCGCCCCCGAAGGAACCGCCGAGCTTGATAAGGCAGTAACTGCCACGCTGGAAACAATAGCGACTGGCGCTGTCATCAGCAACACACTGAACGATGACGGCACCTACACCGTTAAGGGTCTGAAGGCTGGCAAGCAGAAGATCACCTTCGCGAACGTATGGGGCGAGCTGAATGCGGTCGTTACGGTCACCGTGACCGAGCCTGCCGTGTCCGGCATCACGGTGGATCAGACGAGTGCGACCGTCCGCAAAGGCGAGCGCTTCACGCTGAAGGCCACTGTGTTGCCCGAAAACGTATTTGACGATGCGAAGGGCATCACCTACACCAGCACGAACACCACTGTCGCAACTGTGACCGCTGGCGTTGTGGTCGGTGTAAACGAAGGAACCGCGACCATCCGTGCCACAAGCGACAAGGGCGGTTTCTACAAGGATTGCGTCGTGACGGTCACCCCCGCTTCGGCTAAGGTGGCGACCCCCGTGTTCACGCCGGAGTCCACCACATTCACGAAGCCCGATGTGGCGGATCGCACGGTCAAGGTTTCGTGCTCGACGGTTGGTGCGGCGATAACGTATACCGTTAAGGATGCCGCTGATGGTAGTGTCGTCAAGACTGAGACACTTGGCGCAGACGCAGCTCTCAGCTATGAGGTGCCTGTCGGTAAGACCTACATCATAACGGCTCAGGCCAAAAAGGTCGATATGACCGACAGCGAGTCTGTCACCGAGATCTATACCAGTGCTGTTGCGGTGACTGGCATCAAGATCACCAAGGGTGCTACTTCTGTTGATGCGGATGGCAAGGTTGCTATTACGGGTGTTGCCGAAGTAGCCGCGCCGACGCTTATCTGGGCGCCTGCCACCACAACGAACAAGAACGTCACTTGGACTAGCAGCAACACCAATGTGGCTACGGTTGCCAAGGATGGCAAGATCACCGGCGTCAACGCCGGCGAAGCGACCATTACGGTGAAGACGGTCGACGGCGGCTTTACCGACAGCGTAAAGGCTGTTGTGACCGAAGTGAAACCCGAAACCCTAGTCATTAAGGCTGGCGATTCCCCGCTTGACACTGGCGCCAAGATCAAAGAGGGCGAGACCCTTCAGGTTACGGCGGTTGTTAAGGGTGCTGCTGGTGCGGCAGTCAACAACGACAAAGTAAAGTGGTCTACCAGCCCTGAGAGCAAGCTCGCCGTTACTGCGGATGGTCTTTTGACCGCCGTGAAGTACGACGATGCTACGGGCGCGGACAACTCTGCCTACGTAACCGCCACGACGGTGGCCAACGCGGCCGATGGCCATCCGGTGAAGACATCGGTCAAGGTTGAAATCGATCGTCCGACCTCGACGGTGCAGGCCCCTGTCCTTGGCTTGGTACCTGTGGCAGGGAATGCCGAAACCATTTCGGATACCTTGACTACCGAACGCGAGTTCACCCTAACCACGACGACGGCGAATGCTGAGATCCGCTACACCTTGGACGATACCACGCCGACCAAGGATAGCGCACTGTACAGCACCCCGCTCAAGCTTTCCAAGACCACGACGATCCGCGCTAAGGCGTTCAAGGGCACCAACGTGAGCGCTGAGAACGCGACGCAACAAGTAACCTTTGCTCTGGCCTTGGCCAAGATCGAGCTGAACAAGACCAGCGCTGAGCTGGAAATGGGCAAGACGCTCGAACTGAAGGCCACCCTGCTCCCGATTGGCGTGACCGGAGCGGTGACTTGGACTAGCGACATGCAGGCGTTCGCAACGGTTGATGCCAGCACTGGCAAAGTGACAGCTGTTGCTCCGGGCAAGGCCACCATTACCGCGACTTCCGGTAGCATTACGGCTACCTGTGAAGTGACGGTCGTACCGGCCAAGGTTACCAGCGCGAAGCTCTCTCCGGCGGCGCTGACCATGAGCATTGGCGATGAGCAGGATCTCGGACTGGTCGTAACGCCGGCTGATGTCCTCGCGCATGTTAACGAGGTCTGGACATCGAGTGACGAGAAGGTCGCCACGGTCAACGCTGGAAAGGTTACCGCGGTGAAGGCGGGCACGGCCACCATCACGGCCACTGTCGGCGGCGTAAAAGCCACGGCCATTGTGACCGTCGAAGCCGATCCCACGACGATCCCGGCCGAACCGAAGAAGGTTCCGGTGTACACTCCGTCCACTAAGGACTTTGCGGCGGTGGAGAATTCCGCCCTGACCGTTGAGTTGGGCAAGTTGACTGCGGGCGAAGGCGAGACCTACGACCAGATCAACTACTACTACAAGGTTACGGTTGAGGGCGCGTCAGGCAATCCTGCTACCTTCACAGCCCTTAACCCCAAGTTCACGGTTGACAACAAGGGCGTCGTGAGCATGACCATTGCCGATGTCGGCAACAGGACCATCAGTGATTTCGGCTACACTTGGAGAATTGCTGTTCGTAGCAATCGTTCGATTAGCGGAATGGACGAGTCCCGCACGATCAACGGCAATGTGCTGAAGATCGCGGAGAAGCCGACCGCCATCACCTACGCCGACAGCACCCCCGCCGCCTACGAAGTCCCCGGCACCACCGGTTCCGTGGACATGGGCACCATCGGCAACCGCGCTGACTTTGCCGCGACTGGCGTCGCGCTGACCGCGACCGTCGACGCGACCCGTACGGGCGACGCGCCGAAGGGCACCGTGGCCGGATTCTCTGCCAGCGTTGGCTCCGACGGCAAGGTAACCCTGAACATCAAGGACGTAGCGACCGGCGTGTACAATGTGTTCGTAACCGTGAGCGCCGAAGGCTGCGCCGACGTCAAGACCGGCACCGTGGCGGTAACCGTGAAGGAAGCGCCGGTGCCCGCCGAGAAGAAGATCAGCGTTGACACCAAGACCCCGAAGTTCGACGCGAAGCCCTACAAGAAGAGGAGCGTGTATGTGCTGAACCTGACCGATGGCACTGCGACCTTCAGCGTACCGGGCTACACCGCGACCGGCTGGAAGTCCAGCAAGTCGAAGCTGCTGTCGATCGATGCGAACGGCGTAGCGACCCTGAAGAAGGCCGGCAGCACGCGCATCACGGTATCCGCGAAGGTGGACGGCAAGACCGTCACGCAGCTCGTGGTGATCCGCAAGATGGCGGAGCAGGTCAAGCTGCAATACAAGCAGGGCAAGAAGTGGATCGACTTTGACGGCAACCCGCTGACCGTGAAGATTGGCAAGAAGAGCAAGGTGCTCACCCGCGTAGTGGTGGTGACGCCTGCGAAGGCGACGATCCTGGGCGGCAGCTGGAAGATCGAAGATCCCACCATTGCGACCCGCGGCACGAGGGGCTACATCGTGGGCCTGAAGGAAGGCAAGACGAGCGTAACCTTCACGGCGCACAACGGCATCAGCGTGAGCTGCGAGTTCACGGTAGCGAACCAGATCAAGGGTGCGGAAGAGATCATCCCCGAGACCGAAGTGACCGAGCCGGTCGAGGAGACCGAAGAAGTCGTGGAAGTCGTCGAGGAAGCCCCGGTGGAGGAAATCCCCGCGGCGTAACCCCAGGTACCCCAAGGCCCCAGCCGTACGGCTGGGGCCTTTTCAAGCCATTCCCCTCGTTGGAGGGGTGGCGCGGAGCGACGGGGTGGTGAGGCTGGTGGCAGGGCTCGAGAAGCCGGGGCGGGGGCTTGGGGGGACGGCCCTGCGGGGGAACCACCCCGCCTGCGGGCACCCCTCCTGGGAGGGGAATGAGTGGGGTACGGCCTGCGGGGGCCACCACCCCGCCTGCGGGCACCCCTCCTGGGAGGGGAATGGAGTGAGCTGCGTCCTGCGGGGGCTACCACCCCGCCTGCGGGCACCCCTCCTGGGAGGGGAATGGAGTGGGCTGCGCCCTGCGGGGGCCACCACCCCGCCTGCGGGCACCCCTCCTGGGAGGGGAATGAGTGGGGTACGGCCTGCGGGGGCTACCACCCCGCCTGCGGGCACCCCTCCTGGGAGGGGAATGGAGTGGGCTGCGCCCTGCGGGGGCCACCACCCCGCCTGCGGGCACCCCTCCTGGGAGGGGAATGAGTGGGGTACGGCCTGCGGGCACCACCCCGCCTGCGGGTACCCCTCCTGGGAGGGGAATGAGTTGGGTACGGCCTGCGGGGGTTACCGCCTTGCCTGAAAGCTTCGGCGTAGCGCCGCTATGCCGAGGCTCTCAGGCGAAGCCGGGACGAAAAACCACTCGCCTGATGAACGCGTTCATGGCTTCGAGTGGTATTACCTTGATTCGCCGCCTCCGGATGCGGTTATGTATGCAAGAGACCGGCGTTTGCCGGGACGAAGGGAAGGTGCCACGAATGGCGGCGACGGTTTTGTTGTTTGGGATACGCGGCGAGGAGCGGCGCAGGGAGATATTCCACGCGCTGTTGCCGCTGCGGTTTTCGATTAAATCAGTGGGGCCGGAGGATTACGCGCAGCCGCTGGGGGTGCTGGCGGGCGTAAAGGATATGGAGCCGGTCGACGCGCCCTATGAGGGCGAGGAGCTCGCCGGCGAGATGCTGCTGATGGCCGGCATGACCGGCGGGCAGATCGACCAGCTGCTGGCCGCGTTCCGGTCGAAGAAGCTGGCCCCCGTGCAGCTGAAGGCGGTGCTGACGCCCACCAACCAGCACTGGCAGGCCCCCGCGCTGTTCGCGGAGCTCAGCGAGGAACACGCGTATATGACGAGCCATTTCAAGGGGAAGTACAAGCATCAGGCGGCGACGGAGGATGGGGCATAGGCACCCATTCGCTCCGCTTCACCGCTTCCGCCTGCGTCCCTGCCGCGGGCGCTCGCCGGAGGCCATGACCTTTTCGCCGCGCAGCGCGAGCAGCTGGTCGCGCAGTTTGGCGGCGCGCTCGAAGTCCAGGTCGCCGGCGGCGGCGAGCATCATGTCCTCCAGCCGGTCGATCGCCATGCGGCGCTCGTCATCGTCGAGGCTGTCGGCGGCGGCGCCTTGCTCGGGCGCGCGGGTGACCTCCATCAGTTCGCGCACCGCCGTTCGCACGCTCTCGGGCTTGATGCCGTGTTCCTCATTGTAGGCCA
Organism: Anaerozeibacter quisquiliarum; assembly: GCF_051162045.1. Lineage (NCBI taxonomy): Bacteria > Bacillati > Bacillota > Clostridia > Eubacteriales > Anaerozeibacteraceae > Anaerozeibacter > Anaerozeibacter quisquiliarum. The sequence continues at coordinate 6,420 of NZ_JBISDI010000039.1, read as the reverse complement.
TTTGAATCGCGCGGCGGCGGCCGGTCTCGTTGATCGCGCGGGCCATCGAGTCGGTCAGGTCGTCGGCGTACATGATTACGCGGCCGTCCACATTGCGCGCGGCGCGGCCGACGGTCTGGATCAGGCTGGTCTCGCTGCGCAGGAAGCCTTCCTTATCCGCATCCAATATCGCGACCAGCGCGACCTCCGGCAGGTCGAGCCCCTCGCGCAGCAGGTTGATGCCCACCAGCACGTCGAACTCGCCCAGGCGCAGCTGGCGGATCAGCCGTATGCGCTCGAGCGTCTCCACGTCCGAATGCAGGTACTCGACCTTCACGTCCATCTCGCGCAGATAGGCGGTCAGACTCTCGGCCATGCGCTTGGTCAGCGTGGTCACCAGCACGCGCTGGCCCTTTTCGGTGACGCCCCGAATCTCGCCCAGCAGGTCGTCCACCTGGCCCGTCGCCGGGCGCACCACGATCTCGGGGTCGATCAGCCCGGTCGGACGGATGATCTGCTCGACGACCTGCTCGGCGCGCTCCAGCTCGTACGGGCCGGGCGTGGCCGAGACGTAGATCGTCTGATGTACCTTCTGCTCGAACTCGTGGAACTTGAGCGGGCGGTTGTCGGCGGCGGCCGACAGCCTGAATCCGTAGTCGATCAGCGAACGCTTGCGCGCGTAGTCGCCGTTGTACATGGCGCGCACCTGCGGCACGCTGACGTGCGACTCGTCGATGAACACGATGAAGTCCCTGGGGAAGTAGTCGAGCAAGGTGAACGGCGCTTCGCCGGGGCTGCGCCCGTCGAAATAGCGCGAGTAGTTCTCGATGCCGTTGCAGTAGCCGAGCTCGCGCATCATTTCAATATCGTAGTGGGTGCGCTGCTCGAGCCGCTGCGCCTCGAGCAGCTGGCCGTTCTCTCGGAAATGCTCAAGCTGCTCGCCCAAGTCCCGCTCGATGCTTTCGAGGGCGCGCGTGATCTTCTCGCGTGAGGTCGCGTAGTGCGACGCGGGGAAGATCGTCTCGTAGTTTATGTGCCGCATCGGCGTGCCGGTCAGCGTGTCGATCTCCGAGATGCGCTCGATCTCGTCGCCGAAAAACTCCACGCGCAGCGCCTTGCTTGTGTGCGACGCCGGGATGATCTCCACCGTGTCGCCGCGTACGCGGAAGGTGCCGCGCTCGAATTCGAAATCGTTGCGGCTGTACTGGATGTCGATCAGGCGCTCGATCAGATCCTCCCGGTCCATCCGCTCGCCTTCGCGCAGCGACACCGACAGCCCGGCGTACTCGCGCGGGTCGCCCAGGCCGTAGATGCAGCTGACCGAGGCCACGATCACCACGTCGCGCCGATCGGCCAACCAGGCGGTGGCGCTGTGGCGCATCCGCTCGATCTCGTCGTTGATCGAGGCGTCCTTTTCGATGAAGGTGTCGGTCGAGGGGATGTAGGCCTCGGGCTGGTAGTAGTCGTAGTAGCTGACGAAGTACCCGACCGCGCTGTCCGGGAAGAACTCGCGGAATTCGGCGGCCAGCTGCGCCGCCAGCGTCTTGTTGTGGGCGATTACCAGCGCCGGGCGCTGCGCCTGTTTGATGATGTTGGCCATGGTGAAGGTCTTGCCCGAGCCGGTCACGCCCAGCAGCACCTGATGCTTAAGTCCGTTCGCCAGCCCCTCGGCCAGGCGATCGATCGCCTGCGGCTGGTCGCCGCGCGGCACGTAATCCGAGTGGATTTCAAACAAGACGTTCACCCCTTTCGGTCCGTCCAGGTAACCGCCGATCAAATCCCACGCGCGGAGGCGGCTGCCTTTGCGCCATCTTGCGCCTGCAAAATCCTCGACGCAGCGCCGCTGCGCCTTCAGATTTTGCAAGCGCAATCTGACGAAAATTCAGCGCGCCGCCGCACGCGTGCTTTAATCAGCGCTTCCCTAGTATATCACAGAGGGGCGGGAATGAACATCGAACGCGGGGTAGATTTTTGGAGATTGGCGATTCCCGCTTGACAGCGCGCCCGAAACGGGGTACGCTGTGGTCAATACGGCGGGAGGGATGGCTTATGCTGTTTATGGGCCTGGACGTGGGCACGCAGGGCGTGCGCTGCGTTGTCGTCGATGAGGTTGGCGGCGTGCGCGCCGCGCATTCGGTGGCGTTCGACCGGATCAACATCGCGGACACGCCGGGCTGGTACGAGCAGTCGCCAGGCGACTGGGAAGCGGCGATCGAGGTCGCAATCACCCGGTCGGTCGCCATGCTCAAGGAAGGCGGGCTGTCACCCGAGGATGTCGCGTCGGTGAGCATTGACGGCACTTCGGGCACCATCGTGCCGCTGGATGCGGACAATCGCCCCCTCTGCGCGGCGCTGATGTACAACGATCCGCGCGCCCAAGGCGAGGCCATCGAGACGGGCATCTTCATGCACGAGTACGAGCACAAGCTGGGGTTGACGTTCAACGCGTCGTTCTCGCTGCCGCGCATCCTGTGGGTCATGCGCAACCGCCCCGACATCTACGACAAGACGCGCGTGTTCGCCCACCAGGCCGACTATGCGGTGGGCCTGCTGTGCGGCGAGTACGCCGTCAGCGATTACTCCAACGCGCTCAAGACCGGTTACGACCTGATCGACGGGCGCTGGCCTGACGTCTTACACGACGCGCTCGGGCTCGCGCTTGATAAGCTGCCAAGGATTGTGCGCCCCGGCGCGCCGATCGCCCCGATTACGAAGGCCGCGGCGGCGCGGCTGGGCCTGTCCCCGCGCACGATGGTGACGGGCGGCTCGACGGACGGCTACGCCTCGGCGCTGGCCGCGGGCGCGGTGCGCGCCGGAAACTGGGCTTCGATCATCGGCACCACCTTCGTGCTCAAGGGGGTGACCGAGCGGCTCATCATCGACGAAAACGGCTCGAGCTACTCGCACATGCTGCCCGACGGTTCGTGGATGCTGGGCGGGGCGTCCAACATCGGCGGGCGCTGCCTGAACGCCGCCCGGGGCGATCGGCCGTTCGACGAGCTCAACCGCGCGGCCGAGGCGCTGGTGCCGACCGGCGCGCGCTGCTACCCGCTGACCGGGCGCGGTGAGCGGTTCCCGTTCGTCGATCCGGAGGCCGAGGCGTTCTACCGCGGCGACATATTGCATGGGAAGCTGTACCCCGCGCTGATGGAGGGCGTGGCGTTTGCGGAGCGGCTGGCGTTTGAGCGCATGCAGGCGCTGGGCGGCACGATAGGACCTACGATCTGCGCGGCCGGCGGCGCGTGCCGCAGCGATCTATGGCTGCGCATCCGCGCGAGCGTATTGAACCGGCCTCTGGTGGTGCCCGCTGTGGTCGACGCCGCGATGGGCTCGGCGCTGCTGGCGGCATTGGGGCATTTCGGCACGCTTGAAGGCGCCGCCCGGGCGATGATCCGCTACGAGCGCAGCGTCGACCCGGTGGAGGCGTGGACCCGGCAATATGACGAAACCTATGCGCAATTCCGCGAGGACTGCGCGAGGCTTTACAAGCTGGAGGCAAGATGAGCATTTTCAAGGATTGCGACATCCGCGGCGTCTACGGCAAAGAGCTGTTCGAGGCGGACGGCTACCGCGTGGGGCGCGCGCTTTCGACGCTCGTACCGTCGGCCCGCATCCGGGTGGGCGGCGACGTGCGGCTGTCCACGCCCGCGCTCAAGGCGCGATTGGTCGAGGGGCTGGTCGCAGGCGGCGCGCGGGTCGAGGACATGGGTACGATCGCCACGCCGATGATGTACTTCGCAATCCATGGCGGCGCGGCGGACGGCGGCGCGATGGTGACCGCGTCGCATAACCCGGCCAAATACAACGGCATCAAGTTCATGCTGGGCGACCGACCGGTGACGCGCGAAGAGATGGACGCGCTGCGCGCGATCGCCGAATCGGGCGACTTCCGGGACGGGGAAGGCGGCGTTTCGCCGCTCGACATCCTGCCGGCCTACTTGGGTTCGCTCGAGGCGCGGTTCGGCACGGCGGCGCGCGGCGTGGTGGTGGTGGACGCCGGCAACGGCGCGATGAGCAAGGTCGCACCCGCGGCCTTCCGTCAGGCCGGCTACCGGGTGGCGGAACTGTTTTGTGAGCCCGACGGCAGCTTCCCCAACCGCACGCCCAACCCGGCCGAGCACGGCCAGCTGGACGCGCTGCGCGCGAAGGTGATCGAGGAAGCGGCCGATTTCGGCGTGGCGTTCGACGGCGACGGCGACCGCGCGGTGTTCGTCGACGATCGGGGCGAGGCGGTGGCCAGCGAGCGCGCGCTGGTGCTGTTCATCCGGCATCTGTTGAAGGACGGCCCGTCGGCGGTGGTGTACGACCAGAAATCCTCCTCGGTCGTCCGGCGCGCGATCCTGGAAATGGGCGGCACGCCGGCGCCCGAGCGCAGCGGCCACACGTTCATCAAGCACCGCTTCCTCGACCTGAACGCGGCGGTGGCGGGCGAGGTCAGCGGGCACTTCTTCTTCGGCGAGCTGGGCTACGACGACGCGCTGTTCGCGGGGCTGCTCATGGGCGAGGCGCTGAAGCGCTCCGGGCGGCGGATGAGCGAGGCGTTGGCCGATGTGGTGTGCCCGCCGATCACGCCGGATTTGCGGATTCCGTATGCGTATGACCGGCAGCAAGCGCTGCTCGATCGGTTGGAAGCGGCCTACGCAGGCAGGCCGATCAGCAAGATGGACGGCGTGCGCGTGGAACTCGAGGGCGGCTGGCTGCTGATGCGCAAGTCGGTGACCGCGGAGCAGATGACGCTGCGCATCGAGGGCGAGGACCGGGCGGCGCTTGAGCGCATCGCGCGGGATCTGGCGAAAAAGATTCCGGAGACGGCGGCGGCGCTGGAGAGCATAACGGTCCCCGCGTGAGCGGTGAAGGGATTCTTAAGGGCGGAGCCCTTGAGCGGGGGTTTGGGGGCGGAGCCACCAACGTCTCCCCGTCCCTGCTCCGTAAAATCGCCCGTCATCCAGCCCTTGATTCCCTTACCAACCGATCCGCCTCGGCCGCCTCTCTCTCGCGCCAGTGCGTATCGAACGCATTCGGCGCCTCAAGCCGTCCGCCCATCGCCTGCTCGAGTTCCGCCATCCCCATCTGCCCGGCATATAAAGCATCCCCCGTCGTCACGCGCAGCGCACGAATCCCCGTCAGCGCCGCCTGCGAATCGTCGCGCAGCAGCCAATCCACCCACGCGCGCGCCAGCGCCCGGCGCTCGGCCTCATCCGCGCCATCCGGCACCCCCGCCATCAGCAGTTGATCGCTGAATGCGCCGCCGCCGCCCGCCACCGACCAATTGGGCGCGCGTCCGGCGTCCGACAGCAGCTGCAAGCGCCGAATCTCGCGCTGTGTGGCCGGAATCGCGGCCACCTTGCCGGATAGGAACGCCTCATACGCCGAAGCGCCCGCCCGAAAATCGCCCGGCAGCAGCGCGGGCAGGCGGCAGAGCACGGTCTGGGTCGCAGGCTCGGGGGGCACGGGCGTGGGCTCGGACGCAATCGGCAGTCCCAGGTCGATACCCTGCCCGGCGCGCGGCGCGGGGCTTGGCTCGACGCCCACTTGCCGCGGCGCACACAGTGCGTTCAGCGCGCCCGACCAGTTGAGGTAAGGCTGGTCGGCGGGCACCTGCATCAGGTACCGCGGCTGCTTCTTGACCGGCGCGGGCGCGGGTAGCGTCGACCAGTCGTGGGGCACCGCCTGCACCAAGGACTGATTGAGCACCCAGGCGTACCCCCCCAGCGCCACCGGCAGCGCGCGCAACTCGCCCTGCCATAGCCCGACGTTCGTCAACGCCTCGCGCAGCGCCGGCGGCGCGGCAAGCGGCGATAGCCCTTCGCCCGACGGCAGCATGCCCGGCGCGAACAGGATCGCGTCGGGCGGTCCCAACTCGCCCGATAAAAACGCGGCAATCGCGTCCGCGCTGACGCTTTGCATCTGCACATAAACGCCCGGATGCCGCCGCTCAAACCGCGCCGCACAGCCGTTCAACCAGGGGATAAAGCTGCCGCCGCCCGGCGCCCAGCCCCCGCATACCCATACCCGCAGCACGCCCGCCCATCCGCCGTAGGCATCAGCCGCCAGATTGCCGTTCACCGCGGGCAGTTGCCGCGCGACCGGGCCGATCAGCAGCGCCACGGCTACCAGCAGCGCCCAGCTCAGCGCATGCAAGATCCCCCTTGATCGCATATCGCCGCCTCCTACGGGTTATATATAATGAAGCGATTTTGTAGGCTATGCCCGTGGGTTCGAGAAAACGGCGCATATTCAAGAGTTAACACAGGAAATTTGCCGTCAGACGAATAGAAACCCGAACGATCACGCACAATGAGGTTGTGACCGTCAGGGTTTTAGCCAGAGTCTAGGTGTCTCAATCGCATATCATACTATATGCTGGAAACGATCCGTAAAAACCACGAACGAAGCGCGCGATTTCGACAAACGGCACTGGGTGTTGACAAGCAGACATCC
>NZ_JBISDI010000038.1:0-37945 GCF_051162045.1 Anaerozeibacter quisquiliarum | reverse complement strand
GCTCAAGGGCTTCGCCCTTAAGAATCCCATCACGCTCACGCGGGATTCACATCGCTCATCCGCTCGGCCAACGCGTCGAGCGGCGCTTGATCCTGGGGCGGAAGCAGGGCGATGTCCTCGATGCCGAAGTGCTTCAGGAATTTGTCGGTGGTGCCGTACAGGATCGGGCGGCCCAGCGTCTCGCGCCGGCCCAGCTCGCAGACGAGGCCCTTGTTGAGCAGCGACTGCACCGAGTAGTCGCACTTGACGCCGCGCACCGCCTCGATGTCGCCCTTCGTAACCGGCTGGCGGTAGGCGATGATCGACAGCGTCTCGAGCGCCGCCTGCGACAGCGATTGCGCTGTGACCGGCTGGAGCAGCTTCTCCACATACGGCGCGTAATCGGGCCGGATGGACAGCTGCACGGTACCGCCGTAGCGGTTGAGCCGAAGCCCGCGCGCCTCCAGGTCGTAATAATCCCTGAGCGCCGATAGTTTTTCCTCCAGCTCGCCCGTCGTCAGGTCGAGCGCGTGGGCCAGGTCGGCCACCCCCACCGGCTCGCCCGCCACATACAGAATGGCCTCCACCACGCCGCGGAGTGTCTTATCATCCATTGACCTGCTCCTTGATCGTCTTGCGTTGAGTCTTGCGTGTGCAAATGAAAGGATATCAGAGGGAAGCATTTCCGTCAAGCAAAGTTATAGAAGGCAAAAACTTTATGCGCATATACTCGACGAACATGCGCGCCGTATCGTATAATGAAAGCGATGTGCCCGCCAAATAAACGGAAGGGACGGTGCCCATATGCAAACCTTTGCGCCGGCCATCGAGCTCAGGGGCCTTACCAAGACCTTCGGCCCGGTGGTGGCCAACCGCGACATCGACCTCACGCTGCGCTACGGCGAGATTCTGGCGCTGCTGGGTGAAAACGGTTCGGGCAAGACGACGCTGATGAACATGCTGTCGGGGCTGTACGCGCCCGATAGCGGCTCGATCGCCGTCGGCGGCAAGCCTGCCCAAATCCGCTCGCCCCGCGACGCTCAGGCGCTCGGCATCGGCATGATCCACCAGCACTTCAAGCTGGTCGAGATGCTGACCGTCGAGGAGAACATCGTGCTGGGTACGCCGAAGATGCGCGGCGGCGGCGCGGCGGTCCGCGCCATCGAAGAGCTTTCGGCACGGTTCGGGCTTGCGGTCGATCCGTCGCGCAAGGTACACACGCTGTCGGTGGGCGAGAAGCAGACCGTCGAAATCCTCAAGGTGCTCTACCGCGGCTCGCGCATCCTGATCCTCGACGAGCCCACGGCTGTGCTGACGCCGCAGGAGATCGACAAGCTGTTCGACATTTTGCGCCGCATGCGCGCCGAAGGCTGCGCGGTAATCATCATCACCCACAAATTGAACGAGGTGCTCGCCATCTCCGACCGCGTGGCCGTGCTGCGCAAGGGCGAATCGGTGGCGACCGTCAACACGAAGACTGCCTGTGCCCAGCAACTGACCGAGCTGATGGTGGGCCGCGCGGTGGATTTGTCGATCGAGCGGCCGGGCGCGGAGAAGGCGTCCGGCGTGCTCGAGGTGCTCTGCCTGACCGTACCCGGCCGGGACCGGCCCAAGGCGCTCGACGATGTGTCGTTTTCGCTCGCGGGCGGCGAGATCCTGGGCGTGGCCGGCGTGGCCGGCAGCGGCCAGAAGGAGCTGTGCGAGGCGATCGCGGGGCTGCACGCCGTAACCAGCGGCTCCATCCTGCATCAGGGCGTGGACCTGTCCGGGCTGTCCCCGCGCGAGATCATCGCGCGCGGGGTGTCGATGAGCTTCATCCCCGAGGACAGGCTGGGCATGGGCCTCGTGGGCGGCATGGGCATGGTGGATAACATGCTGCTCAAGTCCTACCACGACCAGCGGGGTCCGCTGCTCGACCGCAAACCCGCCGAGGCGCTGTCGAAGCAGCTGATTGAGCGGCTGGAGATTTCGACGCCCGGCGTGTGGACGCCGGTCAGACGGCTGTCGGGCGGCAATGTGCAGAAGGTGCTGCTCGGCCGCGAGATCGCGTCCGGGCCGCGCATCCTGATTACCGCCTACCCGGTCCGGGGGCTCGACATCAACTCGTCGATGACCATTTACCGGCTGCTCAACGAGCAGAAGCAGCGGGGCGTGGCCATCCTGTACATCGGCGAGGACCTCGACGTGCTGCTCGAGCTGTGCGACCGGATCCTGGTGCTGTGCGGCGGCCGGGTGACCGGCATCGCCGACGCGCGCGCCGTCAACAAACAGCAGATCGGGCTCATGATGACGGGCGCGACGCTCGAGGAGGCGACCCAAAATGCGTAACTTACACGTCGTCAAGCGGGTGGACATCGCCTCCGGCCGCGCCGCGCTGTACCGCGCGCTGGCGGTGGTGCTGGCGCTTTTGACCGGAGCGCTGTTTTTGTGGGCGCTCGGCTATCCGGCCTTCCCGGTCTATCAGACGATGCTGTCGGGTTCGCTCGGCAGCGCGTCCAATCTGCGCGAGACGGTCAAGGTGGCCGTGCCGCTGTGCATCACGGCGCTGGGCGTCGCGCTGGCGTTCAAGATGCGCTTCTGGAACATCGGGGCCGAGGGGCAAATCTGCGCGGGCGCGATCGCGGCCTCGTTTTTCGCGCTGAACTTCCCGCATTGGCCCTCGCCGCTCCTATACCTGACCATGGCGCTGGCGGCCATGTTGGCGGGCGGGCTGTGGGGGCTGGTGCCGGCCTTCTGTAAGGCGAAATACGATACGAACGAGACGCTGCTGACGCTGATGTTCAACTACATCGCGCTCTACGTGATCCAGATGCTGCGCGAGGGGCCGTGGCGAGACCCTCAGAGCGGCTTTCCCAAGGTGCCCATGTTCGACAAGGCGGCGCGGCTGCCGCAGGTGTTCGGCGTGCACATCGGTTGGATCGTGGCGCTTATGCTGGTGGTGCTGGCCGCCATCTATCTTCGCCGCACCAAGCAGGGGTATGAACTGAGCGTGGTGGGTGAGAACGTGGGCACCGCGCGCTACGCCGGCATGGACGTGAAGAAGATCATCCTGCGCACCATGTTCCTGTCGGCGGCCATATGCGGCCTCGCGGGCATGCTGCAGGCCACCGGCGCGGACAAGACGCTGACCGAGACCGTGGCGGGCGGCAAGGGCTTCACGGCGATCACGGTGGCGTGGCTGTCGCAGCTAAACCCGTACGGGATTCTGGTGGTGAGCGCGCTGTTCGGCGTACTGACCAAGGGCAGCGGTACGATCCAGTCGGTGTTCAACATCTCGCCCTCGGCCTCGAACGTGTTCCAGGGCATCATCCTGTTCTTCGTGCTGGGGTGCGAGTTTTTCCTGAACTTCCGCATCGTTTCGAAGGGGGGCGCGCAGCGTGCCTGATTGGGTTTCGTACCTGACCAACTTCCTCTACGCCGCGATCCTGGCGGGCGTGCCGCTGCTGTTCGGCACGCTGGGCGAGATCCTGACCGAGCGCGCGGGCAACCTGAACCTGGGCGTCGAGGGACAAATGTACATGGGCGCGATCGCGGGGTTCTTTTTGGCCTATGCGACCGGGCAGGCGTACATGGCCTATGTGGGCGCGTTCGCCGCGGGCGCGCTGGGCGCGCTGATCTACGCGTTTCTGACCGTCACGCTCAAGGCCAATCAGAACGTGACCGGCCTGACGCTGACGATCTTCGGCGCGGGCTTCGCCAACTTCGCCGGCGAGAACATGATCCTCTCCTCGCCCACCAAGTCGGCCATCCTGTCCGACGCGCTCAAGGCGCAGTTTTCCGCGATCGACATACCGGGCCTTTCGGATTTGCCGGTCGTGGGCAGGCTGCTGTTTGCGCACACGCTGTTCGTGTACCTGGGCGTAGCCCTCGCGCTGGTCGCGGGCTGGTACCTGTTTGGTACCCGCAAGGGCCTCAACCTGCGCGCGGTGGGCGAGAACCCGGCGGCGGCCGACGCAGCCGGCATCCCGGTGTCCCTGTACAAATACGTGCACATCCTGCTGGGCGGCGGCATCTGCGCTCTGGGCGGGGCCTATGTGGCGCTGGTGACCTGCGGCGGCGCGTGGACCTACAACTGCGTCAACGGCCTGGGCTGGATCGCGGTGGCGCTGGTGATCTTCGCCGGCTGGAACCCCTACCGGGCGATCCTGGGCTCGCTGGTGTTCGGCGCGCTCTCCGTGCTTCGGCTGTACCTGCCCGCGGGCGCGACCAGGATCATCCCGTCGGCGATGTTCTCGATGCTGCCCTTTATCGTCACCGCGGCGGTGCTGATCCTAAGCTCCATGCGCACCTCGCGCGACCATGCGCAGCCCAGGGGCTGCGGCGTCAACTATTTCAGGGAAGAGCGCTAAGTCAACATAGTGGGAGGAGGAATTCATATGCCCATGCCCAAGTGGTTGGAAAACGCCGTCTTCTACGAGATCTACCCCCAGTCGTTCCTGGACACGAACGGGGACGGGATCGGGGATTTCGAGGGGATCATCTCGAAGCTCGACTACATCCGGGGCCTCGGCTGCAACGCGCTGTGGCTCAACCCCTGCTTTGACTCTCCGTTCAAGGACGCGGGCTACGACGTGCGCGACTACCGCAAGACGGCCCCGCGTTACGGCACGAACGACGACCTGAAACGGCTGTTCGTCGAGGCGCACAAGCGGGGCATTCGTGTGCTGCTCGACCTGGTGCCCGGCCACACCGCCGAGGATCACCCCTGGTTCGTCGAGAGCGCCAAGGCCCACCCGGTTAAGTACCGAAACCGTTACATCTGGACCGACCACTGCTTCACGCGCGCCGAGGGGCTGGGCTTCATCGGCGGCGAGCACGAGCGCGCGGCGGTGTACATCACCAACTTCTTCAAGTGCCAGCCGGCGCTGAACTTCGGTTTTTTGAACCCGCAGGAGCCGTGGCAGCTTGGCATGGATCACCCCGACAGCATCGCCACGCGCGAGGAGATCAAGGACATCATGCGCTTCTGGCTGGATGCCGGCTGCGACGGCTTCCGCGTGGACATGGCGGCGTCCTTGGTCAAGTATGACGACGAGGAAAAGAGCGGCACGTCGGCCATTTGGCAAAACATCCGCGCCATGCTGGACGCCCAATACCCCGAGGCGGCCATCGTGGCCGAGTGGAGCGATCCCACGCGGGCCATCCGCGCGGGCTTCCACATGGACTTCCTGCTGGCCTTCAAGAAAAACTCCGGCTATCAGAGCCTGCTGCGCGACTATGCGCTCGACGAATACAACCAGCCCCAGGGCGACAACCACAGCTTCTTCAAGCGGGACGCCGGCGGGGACATCCGGCGCTTCCTGGTCGATTATTTGTACCACTACGACAACACCAAGGACGCGGGCTACATCAGCCTGGTGACCGGCAACCACGACGTGGCCCGGATCAGCCACACGCTGTCCCCCAAGGAGCTCGCTCTGGCCTATGCCGTCATCTTCACCCTGCCCGGCGTGCCTTTCCTGTACTACGGCGACGAGATCGGCATGCGCTATCAGGCCGAGCTGCCCACCAAGGAGGGCGGCTACTACCGCACCGGCGCGCGCACCCCGATGCAGTGGAGCGCGGGGGCGAATTTGGGCTTTTCCACCGCCGCGCCGGAGCAACTCTACCTGCCCGTGGACGCGTCGGCGGACGCCCCGACCGTCGAGGCGCAGGAGCAGGATGCCGATTCGCTGCTGAGCACGGTCAAGGCGCTTTTGAAGCTGCGCGCGTCCGAGCCCGACCTGCAGTCGAAGCCCAACCTTACTGTGCTGCACGGCGAAGCGGACCTCCCGTTCGTCTACCGGCGCGGCGGCCTCGTGCTGGCCGTCAACCCCGGCTCGACAAAGGCCAGTGTCGGGCTGGACGTTGAAGACGGGCAGCCGATCTTTGCCATCGGCGGCGGCACATTGCACGGCGGCACCTGCGCCGTGCAGCCGCAGAGCTTCGTGGTCTGGCGAGTATAAGCTCGAACGGATGATACCCGCGCAGGGGCGACCCCAGGTCGCCCCTGCGCGCCGCCTCCCGACAGATGGCGGCGGAACAAACGGGGCTGTAGCGTCATGCGCTGCGGCCCCGTACGCTATCTTCTCGATCAATGCTCCGAGGCCATTCGGCCGCCCGCCGGCGCCATATCCACGCCCTTGCGCGGCGGGCGTTGTAAAATTCTGACGGGCCGTTTGAGGGGCTGGATATATTGCCCGAAAAGTGATATAATATATAGGAAAAGAGAGTTTTGGAAATCCCCTTGGAGGCGCGGTTTGACGCTTCAACCGAAAGGATGACGGCATGGCACACAACCATTATGACGAGAGTCAAATTCAGGTGCTGGAGGGCCTGGAGGCGGTACGCAAGCGCCCCAGCATGTACATCGGCTCGACCGATGAGCGGGGCCTGCACCACCTGGTTTATGAAATCGTGGACAACGCGGTGGACGAGGCGCTGGCCGGGTATTGCGATCACATTCTGGTCGCGCTCAAGGCGGACGGCTCGGTCGAAATCCAGGACAACGGGCGCGGCTTCCCGGTGGGCATCCACCCCAAGATGGGGCGGCCCGCGGTCGAGGTCTGTCTGACGGTGCTGCACGCGGGCGGCAAGTTCGGCGGCGAGGGCTACAAGGTGTCCGGCGGCCTGCACGGCGTGGGCGCGTCGGTGGTCAACGCGCTCTCGCGTCACATGTCGGTCACCGTGTACCAGGATGGCAAGGTGTACCGCCAGGAGTACGAGCGCGGCAAAATTTTATATGACCTCAAGGTGATCGGCGAGACCGACCGCACCGGCACCACGGTTAACTTCTGGCCCGATGTCAAGACGGGCGAGGATCCGGAATCGGGCATCTTCGAAACCGGGCATTTCGATTTCGATACGCTGAAAACCCGGCTGCGCGAGATGGCCTTCCTCAATAAGGGCATCCGCATCGAGCTGGTTGACGAGCGCGCGGAACCCGAGGTATGCAAGGAATATCACTACGAGGGCGGCATCGTGTCGTTCGTGGAATACCTCAACCACCACAAGGAACCGCTGCACAAGCCGCCGGTCTACATCGAGGGCGCGCGGGGCGGCACCATGGTCGAGATCGCGCTGCAATGGAACGACGGCTTCAATGAAATGACGCTGTGCTTCGCCAACAACATCCACACGCCCGAGGGCGGCACGCACCTGATGGGCTTCCGCTCGGCGCTGACGCGCGTGGTCAACGACTACGGGCGTAAGATGAACATCCTCAAGGGCAACGACCAGAACCTGACCGGCGAGGACATCCGCGAGGGGCTGACCGCGATCGTGTCGGTCAAGCTGATGGAGCCGCAGTTCGAGGGCCAGACCAAGACCAAGCTGGGCAACAGCGAGGTGCGCGCGCTGGTCGATTCGCTGGTCAGCGAGAAGCTTCAGATATTCTTCGAGGAAAACCCGAGCGTCGCGCGGATGGTGCTGGACAAGTGCCTGTCGGCGGCGCGCGCGCGCGAGGCCGCGCGCAAGGCGCGCGACCTGACACGGCGCAAGACGGCGCTGGAATCCGGCTCGCTGCCGGGGAAGCTCGCCGACTGTTCCGAGCGCGACCCGGCCAAGTGCGAAATCTTCTTGGTCGAAGGCGACTCGGCCGGCGGCTCGGCCAAGACCGGGCGCGACCGCCACTTCCAGGCGATCCTGCCGCTGCGCGGCAAGATCCTGAATGTCGAGAAGACGCGCATGGACAAGATCCTCGCCAACGCCGAGATCAAGGCCATGATTACCGCGTTCGGCGGCGGCTTCGGACCCGAGTTTGACCCGGACAAGCTGCGCTACCACCGGATCGTGTGCATGACCGACGCCGATGTGGACGGCAGCCACATCCGCATCTTGCTGCTGACCTTTTTCTACCGCCACATGCCGCGGCTGATCGAGGAGGGCTACGTCTACATCGCCCAGCCGCCGCTGTACAAGGTGTCGCGCGGCAAGCAGCACCGCTACGTCTACAACGACGAGCAGCTGCAATCGCTGTTGGGCGAGATGGGGCGCGAGGCCAAGCCCGACATCCAGCGCTACAAGGGCCTCGGCGAGATGAGCGCGGAACAGCTGTGGGAGACCACGATGAACCCCGAGACCCGCTCGATGTTTAGAGTCGGGATCAAGGACGCCATCGCCGCCGACGAGATGCTTTCGCTGCTCATGGGCGACCAGGTGGAACCCCGAAGGGAATTCATCGAGGCAAACGCGAAATTGGTCGCGGATCTGGATATTTGATGGGGTTTGCCCGGGCTGGGACGGCCGGATCTTTGTGCCGGATAAGGCGTTTTCCCGCAGGAATACCGGGCGTATTTCAAGGGGAAACAACGCGGCATGGCGCAAAAAGACCGTGAAAGACGGTTGTCTTAATCCGGGCAGAAACCATCTAGGGAGGGTAAGCCCTTGAACGACGTGACGGATCAAAACATCGGGCACCTGATGCCCATTGACATCGAGGACGAACTCAAAAAATCCTTCATCAGCTACGCAATGGCGGTCATCGTGAGCCGGGCGCTGCCCGACGTGCGCGACGGCCTGAAGCCGGTGCACCGGCGCATCCTGTACTCGATGGTGGAGCTGGGCGTGACGCCCGACAAGCCCTACCGCAAGTCGGCCCGCATCGTGGGCGACTGCCTGGGCAAGTACCATCCGCACGGCGATTCGTCGGTGTACGACGCGATGGTGCGGCTGGCGCAGGATTTTTCCACGCGCTACATGCTGGTCGACGGCCAGGGCAACTTTGGCTCGGTCGACGGCGACGGCGCGGCGGCCATGCGCTACACCGAGGCGAAGCTGACCCGTCTCGCGATGGAGATGGTCTCGGACATCGAGAAGGAAACGGTCGACTTCTACCCCAACTTCGACGAAACGCTGATGCAGCCCGCGGTGATGCCCAGCCGCTTTCCCAACCTGCTGGTCAACGGCTCGAGCGGCATCGCGGTGGGCATGGCCACCAACATCCCGCCGCACAACCTGGGCGAGGTGATCGACGGCGCTGCGTACATGCTCGACCACCCCGACTGTGACGTCCCGGATCTGATGCAGTTCATCAAGGGGCCGGACTTTCCGACCGGCGGCATCATCCTGGGCACGCGCGGCATCTACGAGGCCTACACCACCGGGCGCGGGCGCATCATCACGCGCGCGAAATCCGAAATCGAGGAGATGGGCGCGAACCGCCTGCGCATCGTGGTGACCGAGATCCCCTACATGGTCAACAAGGCGCGGCTCGTCGAGAAGATCGCCGAGCTCGTGCACGACAAGCGTGTGGACGGCATCTCCGACATCCGCGACGAGTCCGACCGCAACGGCATGCGCGTCGTGATCGAACTCAAGCGCGACGTGAATGCCGGCGTGGTGCTCAACACGCTCTACAAGCACACGCAGATGCAGGAGACCTTCGGCGTCAACATGCTGGCGCTGGTCGACGGCGAACCCAAGGTCTTGTCGCTCAGACAGGCCCTGCATCACTACATCGACCACCAGATCGACGTAATCACCCGGCGTACCCGCTACGACCTGGACAAGGCCGAGGCGCGCGCGCACATCTTGGAAGGTTTGCTCATCGCGCTCGACCGGATCGACGAGGTCATTTCGCTGATTCGCGCCTCGCGCACCGACCAGGACGCCAAGCTCGGCCTGATGGAGACCTTCGGCCTGACCGAGAAGCAGGCGATCGCCATCCTCGACATGCGCATGCGGCGGCTGACCGGCCTCGAACGCGACAAGATCCAGGCCGAGTATGACGAGCTGCTCGAGAAGATCGCCTACTACAAGGACGTGCTCGCCAACGACTGGATGGTCAGGGACATCATCAAGACCGAGCTCGCCGAGATCCGGCGCAAGTACGCCGACCCGCGCCGCACCGAAATCACGGCGCTCGACGGCGATATCGACATGCTCGACCTCGTGCAGGAAGAGGACATGGTGGTGACGCTGACCCACTACGGCTACGTCAAGCGCCTGCCCAAGGCCACCTACCGCGCGCAGAAGCGCGGCGGTCGGGGCGTGATGGGCGCGTCCACCCGCGAGGAGGACTTCGTCGAGCAGATGTACGTGACCTCGACGCACGACCCGCTGATGTTCTTCACCAACCGCGGCCGCGTGTACCAGCTGACCTGCTACGAGATTCCCGAGGCCGGGCGCACCGCGCGCGGCACCGCGATGGTGAACCTGCTGGACCTCGACGCCGGGGAGAAGGTCAAGGCCATGCTGCCGATCCCGGCCGAAAAGGTGCCCGGGCACTACCTGGTCATGGCGACCCGGAACGGCGTCATCAAGCGCACCGAGCTGTCCGACTTCGTCAACATGCGCAAGACCGGCCTGATCGCGTTGATTCTGCGCGAGGACGACGACCTGATCGGGGTCTCCCTGACCGACGGCAACCGCGAAATCTTCCTGGGCACGCGCAACGGCATGGCGATTCGCTTCCCCGAGGGCGACGTGCGTTCGATGGGCCGCGCGGCCACCGGTGTCAAGTCGATCGATCTTGCTCCCGGCGACGAGGTGGTCGCCATGTCCACGCTGGAAGACGGCGCGCAGGTGCTGTCGCTGACCGAGAACGGCTACGGCAAGCGCACGCAGATCGAGGAATACCGCGTGCAGTCGCGCGCCGGCAAGGGCATCAAGGCGATGAACCTGACCGACAAGACCGGCCTGCTCGCCGGGCAACTGCTGGTGCACGAGGACGAGGACCTCTTAATGATTACCGACGACGGCACCGTGATCCGCACCCCGGTATCGAGCATATCGGTGCAGGGCCGCAACACCCAGGGCGTGCGTCTGATGCGCGTGGGCGACGGCGCGCGCGTGGTGTGCGTGGCGCGGGCCGAGCCGGAGGACGATGAGGACGATGAGGACGAGGCGGACGCGAACGGTGAGGTTGACGCGGCCGACGGGGCCGGTGCGGCCGACGGGGCGGACGATCAAGTACCCGACGCGCTCGGCCGGTTGGTTCGGGATCTCGAGGAAAACCCCGAGCCGTAGATTTCGAGGGAGATTGACATCGGATCGCCCGCCCCACTCCCCTCCCGGGAGGGATGCCCGCAGGCGGGGTGGCGGCCCGATGGCAGGACGAGGGGAACGCGGTTATACGAAACGGGGGCGGACTCGTCCCGAACGCAATAGGCGCTGCCGCTGGCAGCGCCTATTGCGTTCGGCACATTGGGGACGCCGTGCCGCCGCAGCCCGGAATCGGCCGCGCGGCTCTGATGCTTGGGGGACGGATACGGCGGCGCGCGGTTGCGGGGGAACGTTGAGGTTCCACGCAATTCGCAACGGCCGCCTCAGCCCGTCCGGGCTGGCTGTTCGTGTGACGCCCTTCGGCATCGCGCGCTCATTGGGCGGGCGCCCTCCCTTCTTCCCCACTGGGCGCGGTCGGGTGCGCCCCCAAACCCCGCCAAAGGTTGTGCCCTCTGGACGCCCATCACGCTCAAGCGGGTTCTTCTTCTACAGCTCTTCCAGTATCCGCGCCAGAAACTCTCCGTTGCTTGGCCTGCGGCAGCCCTCAAACCAGCCGCCGCGCTGCATCGCGCCGCGCGCCCAGGCCGACTCGATCGAAGCGCGGATCGCGCGCTCCACGCAGTGCGTCTCCGTCCCGAAGTAGCGCGCCACCTCCGGATACAGCTGCTTGGTCACCCTCAGGCCGTCGCCCGGCGAGGCCAGCGCCGTCTCAATCGCCGCCCTCAAATACCGGCTGCCCTTCGACGCACTCGATATGCCCTGCTGCCTGAGCAGCGACCCCGCACGCTGCGTGCGGTTGGGTGCCGGGACGCACGGGCTATCCCCTTGCTCCGCGAATTCCACGATCCTCCTGTACACCAGATCCCGATCGCAGGGCTTGATAAGGTAGTACACCGCGCCCAACTCCATCGCCTGCTGGATCAGGTGGTCGCGCATCATGCACGACAGCACCAGCACCTTGAGCCCCTTAAGTCGAGGATCGCCTCTCAGCATGCGCAGTACCTCCAGGCCGTCTATCACCGGGATCGCCAATTCTAAAAGCAGCAAGTCGGGCGTTTGCTCCTTGAGAACCTTGATCGCTTCCCCTCCGTCTCCGACCGAAGCGATGACCTCGATTCCCCTGCATTGCCCAAGGTAGTCGCCCAGCTGTCGGCGCGCGTCCGCGTTGTTGTCGGCCATCATCAACCGTATCATCAATCCTCCTCCTATTCTAATACGCTTCCCTTGCGCCAATCAAACTCACCCAAAGCCTTCTGTGAGCATTATATTACTAAACATGAATGATAAATGCAATACTTATGTAATAAATTGACGTGTTAAGTTTCTGTTAGCTGTTCGCTGCGTCCCATGGTATTCTCCGTACCCTCTGTTTTACAAATCGGCCGCGCGGTGATATAATGGAAATCCGTTTGACATACTACGTAAAGCTGAGAAGCGGAGGACGGCGCATATGAACATCACCTTGGACGGACAGACGTTATCCCTGACGGCGCGCGCGCGTTATCTCGACGCGGTCCGGCTCCTTTACCCGGACGATCCGCGTCGCGCGCTGGGCGTACGTGTCGGCGGGCGGACGTTGCCGCTCGAAGCGCAGGTGCAGCCCGGACGCGATGCGACCTCGCTGACGCTTCAAACCGAGGAGGGCCGGCGCATCTACGAGCGCTCGCTGCGGTTTGTTCTGCTGTTGGCGATGCGCAAGCTGTTCCCCGAGGCGCGCGTGCGGGTCGAGAATTCCACGCAGATCGGGGTGTTCGTGACCGTTCGGGGCCGGGCGATGAACGCCGAGGCGGCGCGGCGCATCGAGCGGATGATGCGCGATCTGATCGAGCAGGACCTACCCTACGAGAAGGTGGCGATCAGCCGCGGCGAGGCGATCGAGTATTTCCGCCGGCTGGGGCACGAGGACAAGGTGCGCCTTTTGACCTACCGGCCCTACGAGCACTTCCAGCTGTACCGCGCCGGCGACATGCTCGAGTACTTCTACGGCGAAATGGCGCCCTCGACCGGCTACACGCCGGTGTTCGCCGTGCGCTTCCACCTGCCGGGGCTGGAGCTGCAGCTGCCCGACCCGAACGATCCGGGCCGCCCCGCCGACTTTCGGGAATCGCCCATGCTGATGCGCACCTTCGCCGAAACCGCCCATTGGGCGCGCATACTCGGCTGTGAAAACGTGGCCGACCTCAACGAAATGACGGGCACGCGCGGGCTGCGCGAGTTCATCCGCGTCAACGAGGCGCTGCACGAAAAATCGGTGAGCGACATCGCGAGCCAGTTCGAGGCCGGAGGCGCGCAGTTGATCCTGATCGCCGGGCCGTCCTCGTCGGGCAAGACCACGTTTGCCAACCGGCTGAACACCCAGCTTCGGGTCAGGGGCCTGACCCCGATGAAGCTGTCGCTTGACGACTACTACCTCGACCGCGACAAGATCCCGCTCGAAGAGGACGGCAAGCCCGACCTCGAACGGCTGGACACGCTGGACGTTAAGCTGTTCAATGAGCAGCTGGTGTCTCTGCTCATGGGCGAGAGCGTGGACGCGCCCCTTTTCGACTTCAAGCTCGGCCGGCGCTCGGACAGGAGCCACCGGCTCAGCCTCGACGCCGGCCAGCCCGTCATCGTGGAGGGCATCCACGCGCTCAACGACCAACTGACGCGCGACGTGGCGCGCGATCGCAAGTTCATGATCTACGTCAGCGCCCTGACCACGCTGAATCTCGACGACCACAACCGCATCCGCACCACCGACGTGCGGCTGCTCAGGCGCATGGTGCGCGATCACCAATTTCGGGGCACCCTGCCCGAAGCCACGATGGACATGTGGAATTCCGTGCGGCTGGGCGAGCACAAGTACATCTTCCCGTTTCAGGAAAGCGCCGATGTGATGTTCAACACCACGCTGCTCTACGAGCTGGCGGTGCTCAAGAAGTATGCCTACCCGATGCTGATGGCGATCGACCCCGACAGCCCGCACTACACGCGCGCGCACCGGTTAATCAAGTTCCTGAACTACATCCAGTCGGCCGACGTGGAGGATGAGATCCCGCTCAACTCCATCCTGCGCGAGTTCATCGGCGGCTCCTGCTTCTACCGCGAGGGCGACTGAATTCTTTTTTGAGGAGGCGTACATGCGCGTATAAAACACCCGGCCCGGCGCACAATAGAAAGCGCAAGGGAGGGTGTTTTTCATGGTTAAAAAGATGGTATTGCCCGCCACGCTGATTCTGATTGCGGCGCTGATGGGCGGCTGCTTCAACAATCCGCCGGTCGTGCCTGAGGCAACGGTGACCCCGATGCCCTCCGTGACGGTCGGCCCGATGCCGGGCACGACGCCCGGAGCGGTCACAGGCACGACGCCCATGCCGGGCGTGAGCGGCGCGGGCAGCAGCTACAACTGGCAGACCCAGGCGGCCGCCGTCGAATCGCGCATCAACATGTTCTCCGAGATTCAGGACTCGCGCGTGGTGGCCGACGGCGGCACGGCGCTGGTGGGCGTGAAGTTCAACAATGCCTACAAGGGCGAGCTGACCCAGCGCATCCGCGACATGGTCGCGGGCGAGGTCATGGCGGTGGACAAGCAGATCCAGGTGGTCGCGGTGACCGCCGAACCCGGCGACGTGCAGAAGATTTATGCGCTCTCCGACCAACAGCGCGCCGGCAACACGCCGCCCGACCTCAAGCAGCAGATCGACCAGATCGCCCGCAACACCACGACGCTCAGATAGTTTGTGCAAGGCAATCCCACGCGACTCGGCAGCCCCGTCCGCGGCAAGCGGACGGGGCTGCCGAACTTAGATTTTACTTGCATTTGTTCGCCGGCCTCATTATAATGACTTCATATCGCAAGCGTTGAAGGGGAACCGGCCGGCATTCCCGCCCAAGAGAGCGCGCTCACGGCTGAGAGGCGCGCGGCAGGGGGCCGATCGTCCCGCCCCGGAGCCGCGGTTAACCGCCGCCGCCTGACCCGCGTTATCGGGTTTGAAGTTGGGCGTTCCGTCTCGGAGCGCCAAGCAAGGTGGTACCGCGAAGTTTGCTTCGTCCCTGCATGGGACGGGGTTCTTTTTTTGAAGGAGGAACGTCAATGGCTAAGCAGGACAAAGCGCAGGAATTCGTGTCGCACATCACCCCCCGCAGCGAGGATTTCTCGCAGTGGTATACCGACGTCATCTTGAAGGCCGACCTGGTAGACTACGCGCCGGTGCGCGGCTGCATGGTAATCAAGCCCTACGGTTACGGCATCTGGGAGCTGATCCAGCGGGAGATGGACGCCCGATTCAAGGAGACCGGCCATCAGAACGTCTACTTCCCGATGCTGATCCCCGAGAGCCTGCTGCTCAAGGAGGCCGAGCACGTGGAGGGATTCGCGCCCGAGGTGGCCTGGGTCACCCACGGCGGCAACGAAAAACTTACGGAACGGCTGGCCATCCGACCGACGTCGGAGACGCTGTTTTGCGCGATGTATTCCAAGTGGGTGCAATCGTGGCGCGACCTGCCCATGAAGTATAACCAGTGGTGCTCGGTGATGCGCTGGGAGAAGAGCACCCGCCCGTTCCTGCGCACGGCCGAATTCCTGTGGCAGGAGGGGCATACGATCCACGCAACCTTCGAGGAGGCGCAGGAGGAGACGCTCACGATGCTCGAGGTGTACCGCGAGTTTTCCGAAAACGTCATGTGCGTACCGGTGATCGTGGGCCGGAAGTCGGACAAGGAGAAGTTCGCCGGCGCGCGCGCCACCTACTCGATCGAGGCCATGATGCAGGACGGCAAGGCGCTGCAGGCCGGTACCTCCCACAACTTCGGCACCAATTTCTCCGAGGCGTTTGACGTCAAGTACCTGTCCAAAGAAGGGCAGCTCGAGTACGTGCACGAGACCAGCTGGGGCACCTCCACCCGCATGATCGGCGCGATCATCATGACCCACGGCGACGAGCGCGGCCTGAAGCTGCCGCCCAAGCTGGCCCCGATCCAGGCGGTCATCTTGCCGATCGCCCAGCACAAGCCGGGCGTGCTGGAGGCGGCCGAGGAACTGCGCGCGACACTCAAGGCGGCCGGCATCCGCGTGAACCTCGACGACCGCGACACCGTGTCGGCGGGCTGGAAGTTCAACGAGTGGGAGCTCAAGGGCGTGCCCGTGCGGCTCGAGTTGGGCCCGCGCGACATCGAGGCCGGGGCGGTTACCTGCGTGCGCCGCGACACCTTTGAGAAGGTGCAGCTGCCGCTTACGGGCATCGAGCAGGCAATCGCGGACCTGCTGGACGCGATCGGCGCCAACATGTTCGAGCAGGCCCGCGCCTTCCGCGACCAGCGCACCCGCATCGCGCGCGACATGGATGAACTGACCTGCGCCGTGCAGGACGGCTTTGCCAAGGCCGCCTGGTGCGGCGAGCGCGCCTGCGAGGACGAAATCAAGGAGAAGACCTCTGCGACCTCGCGCAACATGCCGTTCGACCAGTCGGACAGGCCGTCGGACGTCTGCGTGTGCTGCGGGAAGCCGGCCAAGCATACGATGTACTTCGCGAAAGCATACTGATGGGCGCCAATCCCGCAGGGACGATCTGCGTCGTCCCTGCGGATGATGCGCCCAGCAGGCTCTACCCCACCGCTCCGCCGTCCAATGCGGGGCGTTTTTTGGTAATCCATACAAAACCCCTAGGCAAATCCCGCTTCAAATCCGGTGGTTTTTCCGTTTTTTATGAATTTTCCGATCAACTTGTGGCATTTTTCCCCATCGTATGATATAATTTAGTAACAATATCTGGGAGAGGCTTTTTGGGCCCGCCCGGGCGATCAGGAGGTTCCGTATTGAAGAGGTTGATTCCATTGTTGCTGGCGCTGACGCTCGCGGTTTTGGGCGTCGCGCCGGTTCAGGCCATGCCGCAGAGCGCGCCCGCCGCGGCGGTGCGCGTGCGGATCAGGCCCGCGGTGGCCACTGTGAACGTCGGCGCGCAGCGCCAGCTCAAGGCGTCGGTGAGCGGCGTCCGCGGTGAGCGCGCGATCGAATGGGCGGTCGTGCGCGGCGAGGATGTCGGCGCCGTCGACGAAAACGGCCGGGTGACCGGGCTCAAACCCGGCACGATGTACGTCCGCGCCACCGACGCGCTGACCGGCCGCTATGCCGAGCGCAAGGTGGCCGTCAAGGCGGTGCGCATCGAGAGCGTCAGGATGCAGGAGGATGACCGGTCGATCGTGCTCGATCCCGGCGAATCGCGCACACTGAAAGCGCCGGTCATTTTGCCCGCGGGCGCGGCCATCACCGCTCCCAAGCCCAGGTGGTCGAGCGGCAATTCAAATACCGCCACCGTCGATCGGAACGGCGTAGTCACAGGCGTCAAGCCGGGCGTCACCCGCATCCTCTGCCAGGTCGGCGGCAAGCAGGCCTACAGCGTGGTGCGCGTGCGCGGCGAGTACGTGGACATCACGCTGTCCGCCGTGGGCGACGTGATCCTGGGCGGCGACCCCACGCCCAAGAGCGCGCTGCAGCGCTCGACCGAGCAGGTGTTCAAGGACCTGCTCGCGCAATATGGGCCCGACTATCCCTTCAAGAACGTGGCGCACATCTTCAAGAGCGACGACGTGACGATCGCCAACCTCGAGGGCACGCTGACCACGGCGGGCGGCGCGCGCAAAAAGACGCATGTGTTCCGCGGCGACCCCGACTACGCGCAGATGCTCGTGCGCAACGGGGTCGAGGTGGTCACGCTGGCCAACAACCACTCGCTGGACTTCGGCGTTCGCGGGCTCAAGCAGACGCAGGGGAGCCTGAACGTTGCGGGCGTCAAGTGGAATGACTTCAGCGCCAACGGCATTTATGTCGTCGAGAAAAAGGGGATGAAGGTCAGAATCGGCTTCGCCGGCTTCCAGACGCCGGTGCCGTCCGCCACGATCCAGAAGCGCGTCAAGGAGCTCAAGCGCCGCTGCGATGTGGCGGTGGTGTCGTTCCACTGGACCGACACGCGTGAGTGGACGGCGATGAACTACCCGAGTGACAGGGCCCGCGCCAAGCTCGCGATCGACGCCGGGGCCGATCTGGTGCTCGGCCATCACCGGCACCTCCCCTCGGGCATCGAGATGTACAAGGGCAAGTACATCGCCTTTGACCTCTCGAACTTCATCGTGGGCATCAAGCACAAGGCCTACCCCGACGGCACCCCGATGACCGATTCGATGATCTTCCAGTGGACGTTCCGCATCGACACGCGGCGCGAGATCGAGAACGTGGGCATCAAGGTCATCCCCGTGACCACCACGACGTCGACCGAAACCTATCCTGAAACCGACAGCTTTGGCGAAGCGGGCGCACCGGTCAACTACTTCCAGCCCGACATCCTGAAAGGCGCCGACGGCGAGGCTGTGCGCTCGAACATCCGGAAACTGTCGACCGTGGACTTTGACTGACCGGAACGAAATGGAGGAGGTTCCCTTGAAAAAGCTACTCGCTTCGATTTTGTGCGCGCTTGTGTTGGCGGGCGGCGTCGCCGCGCTGGCCGAGCCGGCGCCGGGCGCGGTATACGCGCAGTCGCTCAAGATGAGCAAGGCCGCCGTCGCGCTGACGAATGCCTACCAAAAGCCGGGCACCGTGCAGCTGGGCGTCTCGACCAGGCCGCAACTGCATCAGCTGACCGACAAGACCATCCGCTGGATCAGCGACAATCCCTCGGTCGCCGCGGTGGACGAAAACGGGCTGGTCACGGCGCGGGGCGAGGGCCAGACGCGCGTGCGCGCCGAGATTCAGGGCCGCACCCGCGTGCTCAGCGTGGCCTGCAAGGTGACGGTCAGGGCGGTGCGCGTAAGTTCGCTGTCGCTCGACTGCGGGGACCTCTTAATCCTCGACCATACCGATGCCGCCGAGAAGAGCGAGCGGGTGCGCGCGACCGTGACGCCCGCGACGGCTACCTTTCAGCAGGTGGAGTTCACAAGCTCCAATGATCGGATCGCCTCTGTAGATGAAAATGGCCATGTGACCGCGCGGGGCGAGGGTGAGGCCACAATCACCGCCACCGCCGACCAGGGCCGCAAGAGCGTCAAGTTCACCGTGCGCGTGCGCGACAAGTCGGGCATGGTGCCCGTCGTGATCTCGGCGGGCGGCGACATCGTGCTGGGCGGCGACCCGCTGAAGAAGACCGACAAGCGGTTTGAGCGCCTCATCAGCCAGGGCGGCGCGCCCGACTACGGCTATGTGCTGAAATATTTGAAGCCGGTGTTTGAGCGCGACGACCTGACGATCCTGAACCTCGAGGGTTCGCTCAAGGGTCGGGCGGACGCGAAGAAGCCCGAGCGCAAGTACAACTTCGTCGGCAAGCCCGAGTATGCCCAGATCCTGGTCGAGGGCAGCGTCGAAGCGGCCAACATCGTCAACAACCACATCAACGACTACGGCACCAAGGGCGACACCAAGCGCATTTTGCGCGACGCCGGCATCGTGTGCAGCGACACGGGCTTCAGCGCCGAAAACAGCGCGGCCACGGTGCGGGGCATCCGCGTGGGCTTTGTGGGCTTCCAGACGCCCTACAGCAGCGCCAGGATCCGCGAGCAGATCTTCAAGGCCAGGAAGCACTGCGACGTGGTGGTGGTGTCGTTCCATTGGGGCGAAGCGCCCGAGCACAAGCACCCGGTGCTGTCCTCCCAGATCGTTCAGGCGCGCCGCGCGGTGAACGCGGGGGCCGACCTGGTGCTGGGCCATCATCCGCACGTCATCCAGGGCATCGAGCGCTATAACGGCAAGTACATCTTCTACGGCCTGGGCGCGGTGGAGAGCTCCGGTTCCCGGTTCAAGTACCCCAACTTCATCATGCGGCAGACCATCCTGGTGGGCAAGGACGGCTACACCGAGCCGCAGGAGCCCGAGATATACCCGATCTTCACGAGCGGCGCGCCGATGGACGAGGAAAACAACTGCCAGCCCATCCTGCTGGGCCCCGGCGATCCGCGCTACGACACGGTCAAGAGCCAGATCGACCGCTACTCGCAGGGCCGCGGTCTGAAACCCGCGCCCTACAAGCTGGCCGGCTAGCTTAGAACAGGCAGGAGGTTCCACGTGATGAAGAAGCTGTTTTCGCTGTTGCTCGCGCTCGCGCTGACGATTGGAATGGCCGGGGGCGTCCAGGCGAGGCCGCTGAACCGGGCCCAGGCGGTATACCCGCGTTCGATCCGGATGAGCAAGCCGCGCCTGACGCTCACCAATGCCTATAAGAAGCCCGGCAGCTTTCAGCTCCGGGCCACCACCGTGCCCGCGCTCATCCGGCTGACCGACAAGAAGCTTACTTGGTCGAGCGACGATCCATCGATCGCCGAAGTGGACGAAAACGGCCTGGTCACGGCCGTCGGCGAGGGCGCGACCTATGTGCGCGTGGGGGTGAAGGGCAAGGACAAGGCGCTCGGCGCCCGCTGCCGCGTGACGGTCAAGGCGGTGCGCGTCAAGAAGCTGACGCTGAACCCGACCGCGCTGACGCTCGACCCGGATGTCCCGGCCGAGCGCAGCAAGATTATCGCCGCCGCGATTGCGCCCGGCAACGCCACCTATCCGCAGGTGACTTGGGAGAGCTCGGACGAGACCGTGGCCACCGTGGACGACAAGGGCGTTGTGACGGCCAAGGGCGCAGGCCTCGCCGTGATTACCGCCGCCGCCGACAACAAGCGCGTTTCGGCGCGCTGCACCGTGCGCGTGCGCGGCGCGTCCGCGGGCATGGTGCCCGTCGTGATCTCGGCGGGCGGCGACATCGTGCTGGGCGGCGTGTCTTGGAAGAATACCGACAAGCACTTCGAGGAGCGAATGACGAAGGACGGCAAGCACGACTACACCTACGTGCTCAAGCATCTGCGTAAGGTCTTCGAGAAGGACGACCTGACGATCCTGAACCTCGAAAACGCGCTGACTGGAGACAATCCGAGAAACCCCAATCGCAAGTTTAACTTCGTCGGCAAGCCTGAGTACGCGCAGATCTTGGTAGAGGGCAGCGTCGAAGTGGCGAACATCTCCAACAACCATACCGACGACCACGGCACCAAGAAAGAAACTGCGCTAATTCTCAAAAACAAAGGCCTGTTGGTCAGCGATAACCTGTTTGACATCTCGTCGAGTTCCCGGATGGTGAATGGGGTGCGCGTGGGTTTTGTGGGTTTCAGGACACCCTATCCGACAGACTACAAAGCAACGATGGCGGAGGCGCGCAAGAAGTGCGATGTGCTGGTGGTGTCCTTCCACTTCGGCGAGGTGCCTGAATGGACGCACGCGGTGCTGGCCTCGCAGATCAAGCGTGCACGCGATGCAGTAAATGATGGCGCGGACCTGGTGCTCGGCCACCACCCGCACTTCATCCAGGGCATCGAGCTGTACAAGGGTAAGTACATTTTCTACGGTCTGGGCGCGGTGGAGAGTTCGGGCGACTACTTCAGCTTCCCCAACTTCATCATGCAGCAGACGATCATGGTCGATCCGAAGACCGGCGCGACCGAGCCGCAGGTGCCCACCGTCTACCCGATCTTCACCAGCGGCGCGGCCAAGGTCAAGGGCAAGAGCAACGGCCAGCCGGTGCTGCTCGCCCGAAGCGACAAGCGCTACAATGAGGTCAAGAAGCTGATCGACACCTACTCCATTGGCGGCGGCATGGTGCCCGCGCCCTACAATCTGGGGTAAACCGCATATCGGACATGCCCGGGGCATAGCCTTTCTGCATGAAAAAGAAATGGCTATGCCTCATTATATGGGCGCTGATTATGCTGCTGCCGCTGACGGGCTTGAACCGGCTTGAGGCGCGGCTGCTGCTCGCGCGCGCGCTGACCGCGACCGGCGGGGCCTGCTCCGACGAAGTGCTGATGGCGCTGGGCAGCGCGGCGCTCGGCGGCGCGGGCGGCGGCAGTCTCGACGAATTGGACGCGGCGCTGGACGCCTCGGGTTTTGCGCGCGGCCTGGCCGTGAGCCCGAGGGCGCTCGCCGCCGCCGGCCGGTTGCTCGCGGGCGAGCGTACGCTGGACGGTTCCTTCACGCGCTTTTCCACCCAGCCGCCGGACGGCCCGCACGTGCGCGTGGGCGCGTTCTATTTCCATTAGGACATCCGCCGCGCCGTGGCATTTTGCGGCGGACTGTGATATAATACTGTGCGTTATCCATTCAAAGGAAAGAGGCTTTGTTTCGTGTCGGGCAAAAAGGGCAGGATGTTTCAAGCCACGCTGGCGGTCACGCTGGTGATCTTCTTGAGCAAGGCGGCAGGCCTCGTCCGCGACATGATCGTCGCGGGCTATTTTTCGACGGGTTGGGAGCACGACGCCTACTCATCGGCCTATACGCTGTTTTATTTCCCGGTGCTGCTGTTCAATTCGTGCATCACCTCCACGATGATCCCGCTGTATGTGGACGCGCGCAGCAAGCAGGGGCGGGTGATCGCCGACCAATTCGCCAGCAACGCGATCAACCTGTTCGCGGCGTTCTCGCTGGCGGTGGGCTTGCTGATGCTGGCGCTGGCCGATCCCCTGGTGCACCTGGTGTACGGCGGGTTCGGCCCCGAGCAGCGCGCGCTGACCGCGGGGCTTACGCAGATCATGATGCCCTCGCTCGTGTTCGTGGTGCTGTCGATCGTGATGGCGTCGGTGCTCAACGCCAACGAGCGCTACCTCGCCGCGCAGTTGACCGGCTTCCCGCTGACCGTCGCGCTGATCGTCGCCACCGTGGTCTTCTCGCCGCGCTACGGCATCCGCGCCATGGCCTGGGGCGTGTTCGCAGCCGGCATATTGCAGATGCTGATCCTGGTGCCCGCGCTGTCGGGCTCGATCAACTACCGCATGCACATGAACTTCGGCGACGAGCGGTTCAAGCGGATGATGCGGCTGGCCATCCCCGCGATGGCCAGCATGGCGGTCAACGAGGTCAACCACATGATCGACAAGTCGCTGGCCTCGTTCCTCAACACCGGCGACATCTCGGCGATGGAGTACGCCTACCGGCTAATCACCTTCGCCACCGGCGTGCTGGCGGTGCCGCTGACTACGGTGATGTTCTCAAAGCTGTCCCAGCACGCGGCCGACGGCGACCGCAGTTCGCTGCTTTCCGTGCTGAACCAGTCGGCGGAGACGATGTTCATGATTATGATGCCGATCAGCGTGGTCGGCTGCGCGCTGTCGACCGACATCATCCGGCTGGTGTATCAGCACGGCAACTTCGGCGCGGACGCGGTAAGCGTGACCAGCGCGGTGTTCCTGTTCTACCTGGTGGGCGTGATCGGCTTTAGCCTCAGGGATGTGTACAACCGCGCGTTCCACGCGCTGCAGGACACGCGCACGCCGCTCATTGTGTCGATCGGCACCGTTGTGCTCAACGTGGCGCTCAACATCCTGCTGTCGAAGGTGATGGGCGTAAGCGGGCTGGCGCTGGCGACCAGCATCGCCTGCGCGCTGAGCGCCGTCGTGCTGGTCATGCTGCTGCGCAGGAAGCTTGGGCGGCTGGGCATGGCGAAGACGATGAAGGAACTGCTCAAGATGTGCCTGGCCGGCGCGCTGTGCCTGCTGGTCGCGCTGCTGCTCGAACGGTTCGTGCCCTACGCGCCGGGCAAGCTGACGGTGCTCTTCCGGCTGGCCTCCGTCACCGCGGCGTCGCTCTTGGTGTATTTCGGCGCGCTGTTCGCGCTTAAAACGCGCCAACTGGGCGCGCTCGGGCAGGTGTTCCGGAGGCGCGCATGATCGATACGGCGCCATCCTGATCGACGCCTGCCGGCTCAACCGCGCGGGCGCGAAGGCCCCGGAGGGGCTGTCCATCGCGCTTTCGGGTGGGGCGACCTGCGACGGCGCAAAAGCTGACGGTGAACCGCGGCGAATACGGACTCGTCAGGCTGCCGGGCAAGGGCGGGGACGGCTATTCCTGCCCGGCCTCGGACAAACAAGCGCAATACGTGCTCAAGCGGATACGCCACGGGCCCTGCGCGTACGGCCGATTTGGCAACAAGATCAAAGCGAAGATGCGCGACTACGAGCGCCTGCGGAAGATCGGCATCCCCATGCCCCGGCTGCCCGATGCCGACGTGGCGCATAGCATCCCGGAGGGCGAAGAAGCTTGCGGAAAATCCTGCGGCCGCGCCGTATGGTAAAAATATCGGGATGTGGCCGGGGACAGTTGACAAACGAGCCGGATCAGGTATAATGATAAACAGGTGAATATGCGATTGCTGCCTAGAGATTTTGAGACGGGAAGCAGCCGCGCAAGCCGTGCCCTGCTTGGGTGTGTGCTGGCGTGCGCTGACCTGTCTTTTCTCATGCAATCGTGTGCTCGACAACCGGAATGCAAAGGAGGATTTACCTATGGAAACGCGCCCTTATGTGTCCTGGGAATTGATGAACAGCTTCCTGATCGATGCGTTCAAGGCCTACGGCGTGCCGGAGGCCGATGCGGCCATCTGCGCGGACGTACTGCTGGAGAGCGACCGCCGCGGCATCGAGAGCCACGGTTGCAACCGTTTCAAGCCGATCTACATCGACCGGATCGTCGACGGCATTCAGAACCCGGTCACCGAGATCGAGGTGCTGAAGGACACTTTCACCACCGCGGTGCTGGACGCGCATGACGGCATGGGCATGGTCGCCAGCCACAAGGCGATGGAGATGGCGATCGAGAAGGCTTCAAAATACGGCATGGCGGCGGTGGCGGTGCGCAACTCCACCCACTACGGCATCGCGGGCTACTGGACCATGATGGCGACCAAGGCCGGCATGATCGGCATGACGGGCACCAACGCGCGGCCCTCGATCGCGCCCACGTTCGGCGTGGAGAACATGCTGGGCACGAATCCTCTGACCGTAGCCTTTCCGACCGACGAGGAGTTCCCCTTCGTGCTGGACTGCGCCACCTCGATCACGCAGCGCGGCAAGATCGAATACTACGCGCGCATCGGCAAGGATACGCCCTCAGGGATGGTCGTGGGCCGCGACGGCAAGGCCAAGACCGATTCCGTGCAGATCCTGACCGACCTCAACAAGGGCGCGGCGGCGCTGGCCCCGCTGGGCGGCATCGGCGAAGAACTGGCCGGCTACAAGGGCTACGGCTACGCCACGGTAGTCGAAGTGCTGTCGGCGGCGCTGCAGGCGGGCATCTTCCTCAAAGCGCTCAACGGCATCGGCGCAAACGGCGAGAAATTGCCCTACCACCTGGGCCACTGGTTCATCGTGCTCAACCCCGAGTTCTTCATGGGGCTCGAGAGCTTCAAGAAGACCTGCGGCGACATCCTGCGCGAGCTGCGCGCGTCGGCCAAGGCCCCGGGCGAGGACCGCATCTACACCGCGGGCGAGAAGGAGTACCTGGTCTGGCTCGAGCGCAAGGACAAGGGCGTGCCGGTAGGCGACGCGGTGCAGAAGGAGTTCATCAAGGTGCGCGATGCGAAGGGCCTGCCGTACAAGTTCCCGTTTGAGCAATAAGTCATAAAGGAGATCGCCACCATGGATTACGCGAAAGAGTCCCTTAGGCTGCACGGCGTATGGAAGGGCAAGATCGAGGTCATTTCAAAGGTGCCCGCCCAGACCAAGCAGGATTTGTCGCTGGCGTATACGCCGGGCGTTGCGCAGCCCTGTCTGGAGATCCAGAAGGACGTGAATAAGAGCTACGAGCTGACCCGCAGGTGGAACCTGTGCGCGGTGGTCACCGACGGCACGGCGGTGCTGGGTCTGGGCGACATCGGCCCCGAGGCGGGCATGCCGGTCATGGAGGGCAAATGCGTGCTGTTCAAGGCGTTCGGCGACGTGGACGCGTTCCCGCTGTGCATCCGCTCGAAGGACGTGGACGAGATCGTGAACACGGTCGCGCTCTTGGCCGGTTCGTTCGGCGGCATAAACCTCGAGGACATCGCGGCGCCCCGCTGCTTTGAAATCGAGAAGAAGCTCAAGGAGAAGTGCGACATCCCGATCTTCCACGACGATCAGCACGGCACCGCGGTGGTGACGCTGGCGGGCCTCGTCAACGCGCTCAAGGTGGTCGGCAAGAAGAAGGAAGACGTGAAGGTCGTGGTGAACGGCGCGGGCGCGGCGGCGATCTCGATCACGAAGCTGCTGTTCGCGGACGGGTTCAGGAACGTCACGCTGTGCGACCGGAAGGGTGCGATTTACGAAGGCCGCGCGGAGGGCATGAACCCGATCAAGGACGAGATGGCGAAGATCACCAACCCGGCCAAGCAGCATGGCAGCCTTTCTGACGTCATAAAGGGCGCGGATGTGTTCCTGGGCGTGTCGGCGCCGGGCACGGTGACGACCGAGATGGTGAAGACGATGAACAAGGACGCGATCGTGTTCGCGTGCGCCAACCCGACGCCGGAAATCTTTCCCGATGAGGCGAAGGCGGGCGGCGCGAAGGTGATCGCGACCGGCCGCAGCGACTTCCCGAACCAGGTGAACAACGTGCTGGCGTTCCCGGGCATCTTCCGCGGCACGTTCGACGTGCGCGCGTCGGACATCAACGACGAGATGAAGATCGCGGCGTCGTACGCGCTGGCGAACCTGATCGAGGAAAAGGACCTGAATCCGGAGTACGTGATCGTCGCTCCGTTCGACCCGCGGGTGAAGGACGCGGTGGCCGCCGCCGTGGCGAAGGCCGCCAGGGATAGCGGCGTGGCGAGGATTTAAGGATTCGCTCTGCCCGATGCTGAACGACGAGGCGTTGCCCGAAGGGGCGGCGCCTCGCCGTTTTGGATGAGCGCTCCGCCCGCCGCGCCGGGAACCTTGACCCAAAACAACCGTCCAATCATTACCATATCCAACGCGAAAGGGGGGATCGCACATGCGCCGACGGTTATCCGCTGCCCTGCTGTCCATAACCGTCTTTCTGATCGCCTTGCCCGCATCCGCCGGAGACCTCGTGTGGGAGCGGATCATGCGCAACAATCACGACGTCATGGCCGTGGGGGAGATCGTGGAGCTGACCGATTCGGTGTGTGTGATCGAGGTTCGGGATACCGTCGTCAGCGCGCGCGGGAATCGCAAACAGCTCAAGCCCGACACCATTTCACTGAGCATCGACAAAGAAGATCAACTCACGCCGCCGTATGTCGGCAATCGGGACGCGCTGCGCCAGGTGGGCGATTACGCCCTCGTCATCGCGGATAAAGGGCGCGAGGGATCGCTGTTCGACGGCTACATGTACAAGGTGGATGGCCTCGATAAGCGGACGCTGTGCCTGGAAATCCATGGAGGCGCATCCTCGGGCTTTCTCCTCGAGGTCAAGATGATCGAGGACTTCATCCACTCGGACGGCGAGCACCCCGAGTTCGGGTATCGCAAGTCGAAAGACGGCAAGACCCGTCAGGCGGTGCGCTTCCGCGATCAATCGCGCCGCGATAAAGACGCGGAAGTGATCTTTGAAGTCGGCGCGGATGCGCCATAATTGTCGCCTTTGGTCGCCCTCCCCGTTCCATGATGGGTTCGGAGGTGGCGGGCATGGCGGTGTATGTGGGCGTGAATGGGGTTGCGCGTGCGGTCAGGGACATCTACGTGGGGGTCGACGCGCTGGCGCGCCGGGTGACGAAGGCGTATGTGGGCGTGGATGGCGTGGCGCGGCTGTTCTACGCGCCGGCCAGGGGGCCGTCGCGTCACATGAGTCTGAACCCGCTGCCCGCCGAATCGGCCGTCGGCACCGGCCAATACGCGATCTTCGCGTCGTCCGGTTCGGCGGCGGCCTACGACGCGCAACTGACGCGCCACACGATCGGCTCGCTGTCATCCATGCGTACCGATCACGCGTCGGCCATGGCCGGCGATTACGCGCTGTTCGCGGGCGGTTGGCGCATATCGGGCGGGGTCGTACTCACGCGCGTGGTGGACGCCTACGACGCGACGCTTACCCGTTCCACGGCCACCGTGCTCAGTGCACTTTCGCAGTATCCCGCCGCCGCGACGGCGGGCTCGTACGCGCTGATTGCGATGGGCAACAGCACCACGTCGAATGTGGTGGGTACGGTGAACGCGTACAGCGATACGCTGGTTCGCTCGATCCCTACCGCGCTGTCGGTGGCGCGTAAGGCGAGCATGGGGGCGTCGTTTGGTGGGATGGCGGTGTTCGCGGGCGGGGCCAACGCGACAAACGATCCCCTGAGCGATCTCGACGCATACGACGCCGCGCTCACCCGCACGAGCCCGACTTCGCTGTCGGGTGGATGCTCGGGCGGCGCGGCTTGCGCGCTCTCGGGCCGTCTGCTGTTCGGTGGCGGCGTTCGCGGCGCGAGCGCTTCGGCAGCGGTCGATGGGTTCGACGAATCGCTTGTCCGCACGGCGGCCCCGGCGCTCTCGGCGGCACGCTCCGGGCTGGGCGCGGCGGCGATCAATGGGTATGCGCTGTTCGCGGGCGGCGGGACGGCGAATGCGCAAACCGTGGTGGACGCCTACGACGCGCGGCTCACGCGCCTGTCGGCCGAGCCGCTGTTCGACCTCAGCGACAAGGTGCGCGGCGCGGCCATCGGGCCCTACGCGCTGTTCTCAAACAACGGGTCGCTCGCCACGGTTTATCGGGCATAGATGCCCGTCGCCGCCCCTGAGAGAGCGCGTGCCGCGCTCAACGGGGCCGCAGTTATGCGTCCACAGGTTCGGGCCGGTGTAGGCATCGGCCCGTCCGGTTGTGCGTTAGGCGAAGCTGTGGTTATGCGAGCGGCAGGTTCACCACCCCGCCTGCGGGCACCCCTCCTGGGAGGGGAATGGGAAGGGCGCCCGTATAGCACGTTTGCCCGACGGCGGGCGCGGAGCGCCTCGCCGTTCGTTCTTTCGCTTTTTCGTTCTTTCGCTTTTTCGTTCCTTCGTTCTTCGTTTCTTCGCTCCCTCGTTTTTCGTTCCTTTGCTTTTTCGTTCCCCCGTTCCCCTTCCCGGGGGAATGGGGGGCCGAAGCCCCCGTCACCACGCGCCCACGGGCATGTACCGGGGGCGTGAATGCGATTGCGATCAAGGGAGGCCGCAGCCGACCGACTCGCAATCGCTTCCCGTCCGCCTGCCGCCCGGAAAACCCCGCAGGGTTTTCAGGCAGGCGGCCCCGGAACCCCATCGTTCCCCCGCCTTCCGCCCGGAATTTCCCGTAGGAAATTCAGGAAGGCGGCCCCGTTCCCCCGTAACCCAAACGGCCTCGAAAGCTTTCCGCCCGGCCGCCCGGAGCCTGCGAAGCGGGCGAACGGGCAACCGGGCGGAAAGCTTTCGAGGCCTCGCCCTCAGGCGATAGCGTGCGGCCCGATCGGGCGCACCGACAGCGCGGTGCACGCGCCGGGGCCGAACACCGCGTCCATACGCGCACGGTAGTCGTCGAACAGCGTTTCCGGCACGAAGGCCAGGATGGTGCCGGCAAAGCCGCCGCCGTGGATGCGCCACGCACCCCGTCCTTCGAGCATGCGCCGCGACAGTTCGAGCGCCAGCGCCATCTCCTGATTGCCCGTGCCCGGTACGTACAGGTTCTGCAGCAGTTTCCAGCTGCTCTCCCCCGACGCCACGATCAGTTTCAAGAATGCGGGCAGGTCGTCCCGCTTGAGCGCGTCCACACATTGCGGGACGCGCTCGTCCTCGTCGTAGAAGTGCAGCGCGCGCAGAATCGCGCGGTCGGGCACCCGGTTTTTCAGCTTTGGGATGGCGTCTTCCATATCTGATTTCGGAATGTCGCGCAGCACCTTGCCGCCGAGCGCGCGCGCGACATCGTTCATTTCGCCGGGGATGGGGGCGTACTGGTCGGTCAGGTTGCCGTGCTCGCCGCCCGCCGACACCACCGCCAGGCGGTAGCCCTTCGCCGAAAAGTCGTAGCGCAGCGCCTCGATGCGCGCCGGCTCCGTCTCAAAATCCATGGTCACCAGCCCGCCCACGGAACTGGCCATCTGGTCGAGCAGCCCGCTGGGCTTGCCGAAGTAGGCGTTTTCGGCGTGCTGCGAGATGCGCGCCCGCAGTTGGGCATCGAGCTGCCAATCGTTGTACAGCGCGTCCATCACCGCGCACAGCATGACCTCGAACGCGGCCGAACTGGACAGCCCCGATCCCTTGAACACCGTACTGGACACGCAGGCGTCGAACCCCCGCACGTTAAGGCCCAATTCCCTCATCCGCGCCGCCACGCCGCGAATCAGCGCCTTCGTGTCCTCGCGCTCGTCCTCGCGCGGGGACAGGTCCGCAAGGTTTACCACGAACGGCCGGTCGTATCCCTCCGAGTACAGCGTGACGATTGCGTCGCTGCGCGGCGATGCCGCTGCAATCGTGTCCAGATTAACCGCGGCGGCCAGCACGCGCCCGTGCTGGTGATCGGTATGGTTGCCGGCAATCTCGCTGCGGCCGGGCGCGGAACACATCACAATGCGCGCTTGGTCGCCGAAGCGCGTTCGATGGGTCGCAAGCAGCCGCTGATACCGCCCGGCCTGCGCCGCAGCTTCCACCCCGTAGGGTATGCGCAGCGCCTCGACACCCGCAGGCGAGGCGAGATAACCTGGCATTTCGCTGGTGTTCATATCGGTTCCTCCCCATTGATTGTGCATCCATGATACCACGCGGAACGCGGCCGGTCAATTGTCCGAACGCATTTGCACCCGCGCGGACGCATACGCTTTGGCGAATGGGGGTGCCTATCATGGCCGGTTACGACCGTGCAGCCGCGATTGCGTACGCCCACCGCTGGGCGTTTGCGCGCAACCTGGCGTTCGGCGTATTCGACGAGATCGGCGGCGACTGCGCCAACTTCACGTCTCAATGCCTGTACGCGGGCGGCGGCGTGATGAACATGGCCGAAAACGGCTGGTACTACCGGAACATGCGCGACCGGAGTCCGTCGTGGACCGGCGTGTTCTTCCTGAACCGGTTCCTGGTTGGCAACGCGGGGCCGGGCCCCTATGCCGAGGCGCGCCCGCTCGAGGGCGCGCGGCCCGGCGACGTGTTCCTGATGGCGTTCGTGGAGGGGATATTCACCCATTCGGGGCTGGTGGTGGCGGTCCAGTCGCCCGATCCGTCGGGCATCCTGATCGCCGCGCACACGATCGACAGCGACAATCGCCCGCTGAGCACCTATGCCTACGAGGAGGTGCGCATTCTGCATATTCTCGGAACGCGCTGACCCATATCATTTCAAAATAACGCGAATGCGAGGGTTTATCCGGGCAAATCCCGCGTCAGTTCATACATCATGATGCCGGCGGCCACGGCGGCGTTCAGCGACTCGGCCCCGCCGCGCATCGGCAGTTTCAGGCGTATGATGGCCGTATCGCGCACGGCCTCGCTCACGCCGCGCGCTTCGCTGCCGATCACCAGCGCGAATCGGTCGGGCAGCGGCGCGCGCTCGTAGAACGGCGCGCCGTTCAGATCCGACACCACCACCGCGTAGCCGAGCGCGCCGAGCGCCTTAAGCGTCCCCGCAAGATCGGCCTCCATGCGGCAGGGCAGCCGCAGCCCCGAGCCCATGGCGGCGCGCTGCACCTTGGGCGAAAAGGGATCGGCGCAGCCCACGCCCAG
The DNA here is from genome assembly GCF_051162045.1 of Anaerozeibacter quisquiliarum. Classification (NCBI taxonomy): domain Bacteria; kingdom Bacillati; phylum Bacillota; class Clostridia; order Eubacteriales; family Anaerozeibacteraceae; genus Anaerozeibacter; species Anaerozeibacter quisquiliarum. The sequence continues at coordinate 6,631 of NZ_JBISDI010000038.1, read as the reverse complement.
CAACAGCCCATCGAAGCCGGCGGCGTCGGCGGTGCGCCAGATCGCGCCGACATTGCCCGGGTCCTGCACGCCGTCCAGCGCCACCAGGCGCTCGGGCCGCCCGACAAGCGGCGCGGGCTGATCGAACGCCGCGCAGCAGCCCTGGGGCGAGCGCGTGTCGCACACCGCCTCCATGACGTTGCCGGTCACCGGATGCGCCGGAACGCCCGCCGCCGAGAATGCGCGCAGCAGCGCGTCCGGCGCTTGCGGGCGTTCCTCGTACAGCAGGCAATGGGGGGCCAGATCCAGCGCCAACGCCTCGTGGATCAGCTTTTCGCCCTCGACGAGCAGCCAGCCGGTCTCGTCGCGGCCCTTCTTGTCCTTGAGCGAGCGCAGGCGCTGGGTCAGCGGATTGCGTACGCTCGTAATGCGTTCAAACGTCATCGCCGTTCCTCCGCCCGGCGAGCGAGGCGCGTATGGAATTTGCCACCACGCCGACCAGCCCGCTCAGCAGCAACAAATAGTAGGTGAAGAACCGCCAGCACAGCATGGCGGCCAGGATGTGCCGGGCGGGAAAGACGCCCTGGAAGAACAGGTAGAACCCGCCCTCCTGCGCGCCCGCCGCGCCCGGCAGCGGCACGAACGCCGCGGTGATGAACAGCAGCAGCTGCAGCGTCAGCAGATCGCCGGCCGAAGTGCCGCTCAGGCCGAACGCGCGATACACGCACACGATCACGCCCATCAGGAACAGCACTTGCAGGCAGGACAGCAGGAATATCACCAGCGCGTCAAACGGCCGGTCGACCAGGCGCTTCAGCGCCCCGCGGTAGTCCTCGAGCGCGGCAAGCGCCTTGGCGGCGGTCTTCTCGGCGTCCCTGACCAGGCGCATGCGCGCGCCCAGGCGCACGAGACCCTCTACCATGCGCTCGACGGCGCGGCTCTTGCGCATGGTCAGCGCCACCAGCACCATCAGCGCGGCGTTGATTAGGTAGCCCACCACCACGAGATACCGCACACCCTTGAGTTGTGCGTTTACCGCCTGGATGTGGGTCACCCAAAGCGCGCCGCCGGTCAGCATGAAGGCCAGTTGAAACCCGATAAACTTGACCGACACGGTGGCGGTGGCGGTGCTTACCGGAACGCCCATCTGGCGCATGGTCAACACCTGCAGCGGCTGGCCGCCGCTGGCCGACGGGGTGATGGCCGAATAGAACTGGCCGATCAGGGTCACGTTCAGCGCGTTCAAGGGGTTGATCCTTACGCCCTCGCGCCACAGGTAATACTGAACTGTCGCCGCGCGCAGCAGCAGGTAGACGGTGATCGAGAGCGCCGCGCGGAGCATCCAGCGCGCGTCCAGGTTGCTCATAGACTCGATCACGCGCGGCATCTCGTCGGACAGCATGAGCGCCAGCACTACGACCAGTGTGAGCGCGCCGACGTAGAGCAGGCCGCCGTGCTTTTTCAAAAATCGAATCATTATATCATACCAAATCCTCATAACAATTGAATCGCGAGCCAAACCTTATTATACCCGTCGCGCGCGCGATTCGTCAACGCTCACAGAATGAACTTCGCGAGTTCTTCCCGGCCGGAGGCGAGCAACTGCCGTCGAACCGCACAAAAACAACCGCCCCGGCCGTCGTCTTGCGGCGTCCGGGGCGGTTGTTTTGTCGTTTAGTACACGACCACCTTGGTGTTTGGCGGGCAGTGGGTGTAGATCCACTTGGCATCTTCCACCGCAAGCCTTACGCATCCGTGGGAGGCTCGGCTGCCCAGGTTCCTCACCGAGGAAGAGGTGGGCGAGCCGCCCTTGTTCATGTACAGCACCGAGTGGAACAAGTAGTCGCCCTCGATGTAGTAGGCGTATTGCGCCCACACATCGAACTTCTTGAAGTAGTGCCAGCGCGCGCCGGGGCTGGTCGTGGCCTGGTAGGTGCCCCTGGGCGTCGGCGAGCTGCTCAGGCCGGTCGAGGCCTTCATCGTGCGCACCAACACGGTATGCTCGTTGTTCTCGTCGAGGCCGTAGGCGTACACCCGCTGCTTGTCGATGCTGACCTTGAGCACGTAGGGCTTGAGCGCCTTCTTCGCCTTGCCCGAGAACAGCAGATCGAGCGTCCGCGCGCCGGCCACGCCGTCCTGCGGCAGGCTGTTGCGCTTCTGGAAGTCGCGCACCGCCGATTCGGTGCCGTTGCCGTACGAGCCGTCGGGCGAGGTGTACAGGTACTCCAATTGCCCAAGTCTGCGCTGCAGTCGCTTGACGTCCGCGTGTGCGTCGCCGTTCTTCATGGCCGGGGCCGCGAAGTCGTCTGCGTAGAACGCATCCATCAGCAGCGGATCGGCGATGCCGTTCACCTCGATGGTGGGCGTCACCTGGACATCCGGCTGGGCTGCGACGCCTGTGGCGTTCGCGGGAACCGCCGTGCCCGGCTGCGCGGGCTGAACGCCCGACCGCGCCTGCCGCTCGGCTTGCGCCTTACGCGTCAGATCGGCGATTTCCTTTTCGCGCAGGTAGCCCTGCAACTCCCGCACGCCACTTGACGTGCCCTTTCCATACGAGCCGTCCGCGCTGCCGCGCATGAAGCCCAGCAGGATCAGCCGCGTCTGCAATTGCTTGACCGCGTCGCCTTCGCTACCCTCCAGCATCAGCGGATTGGCCGGAGCCTTCGCCGCGCCTGAGAAGATGCGGCGCTGGGTGGCCTCGTCGGCCACGCCGGTCTCGGTCAGGCCGTTGTAGTGCTGGAAGATGCGCACGCCCCGGCGGGTGTTCGCGCCGTAGTCGCCGTCGGCCGCGCCGGTCAGGCAACCGAGCTGCAACAGCCTCTTTTGAAGCCGCGCAACCGCCGCCGCGTCCGAGCCCTTGCCGAGATCGCCGCTTACCAGCGGGAACTCATCCGAGTGCAACCGGATTTGCAGCTTAAGGTCGACCACGCCGTCCACCTCGGTGGCGGGCGTCTTCTTGGGCGCGGGTTCGGGCGTCGGCGCCGGCGTCGCCGCCGGGTCGGGCGTCATTTCGGGGTCGGGCGTGGGCAGCGGCGCGGGCGTGGGCAGGGCGTCGATGACGGCCTGCTCCCGGGCGCGCAGCTCGGTTTCAACCGCCTTGACCGCCGTCTCGGTCATCGCGCCAAACTGTCCGTCGGCCGTGCCCTCGAGGTAGCCCATCTCGATCAGCTGCCGCTGCAACGCCTGTACGTCGCCATTGCGATCGCCGCGCTTGAGCGTCGGGTAATACGGCGCTTCCACCGTCAGCTTGGTCAATACGACCGCGGGATCGTCGGCCAGCTTTAGCTGCCCGTCTTCGTCGGGCTTGCCCGAGCGCTTGGCCGAATCGATCGCGCGCGCCATCCGCTGTGCCAGCTCGCCGACATCCAGATCGGCCGCATGGGGAACGGCCCTCGATACGAGGTCCGTCAGAGCGCCGGTCATGGCCTGCCATTGCTCGTCGGTCGCCTCGCGCTGCGTACCCATGGTCACCACGGCGCGCGCGACCTGCCCGTTTTCGCCGTAGGGCGTCGTGAACGGGAATTCCTTATAGGCCCATTCCACGTTCGGGGCGGCCTCATCCTTTGGGGTATCCTTTGTAAGGAGGGCGGACACCGGCGCTTCGCGGCCTTCGATATAACCGAGCGTCAAGGTGTACCCCTCTGCCGTCGGTACGATCATCTCGGCCAACACCGGCATGCCCAGTTTGACGAGCAGCACGGCCAGCAGCATGATCGCAAAGGCGGTTACCCTGCGTTTCATTGGCCCCTCACTTTCCTTTCCTTGTGGAGTCACATCATACAGACGGCACGGGCGCTGTGAAGGTTGCGCGTATACAGCCGGTTTTGGCCCGAGTTAACCGTTTGTTTATGGTGTAATTCCTGCCAATCAGTGATTCCTACGGTAGGGGTCGGGGGTCGCGCGCCCGAACTTCCGCAACCGCAGTCCTGTTTCGACCGCGCGCGGATGCGGCCGGTTCCGGATCGTGCACGCACAAATTATGACAATAAAAAACGGGCCGCAACGCCGAGCAATGGCGCTGTGGCCCCGGTGCGTTCGCAATCCCCCTTACCCCTATGCGTAAATCACGATCTTCGCGCCCGGCTTCAGCGTCTTGAGCAGGTTCCTCATCACTTCCTGCCTGACCGCGACGCAACCGGCGGTGTACTTCTTCGAACCCATGCAATGCAGGAAGATGGCCGAACCCTTGTCGGCCACGCCCTCCGCGTTGTAATCGATGAAGGCGCAGTAGTTGTACGCGGCCCCGATATTGTACAGGTGCTCGTCCATGCTGGCATTGGGCTTGTAATCCTTAACCTTGCTCAGATCGACCATCCGGTTGTAATAGGGGCCGTTTTGCCCCGCCCAGTAGTGGTGGTTTTTGACGACCTGGGTGTACTTGCCCAGCTTCGTGCCCGGATCCTTCAGTCGGCCGAACGGCTGGGTGAGGTTGAAGGTGCCGGTGGGGGTCTTGTAGTCCCCTTCCGCTTGCTTGCCGATGCCGTTACGGCCCACGTAGGCGGGGCCCGAGTAGAACTCGCGCAATTTGCCGTCCACCTTCTGATAGAAGGTGAACTTGGCGCTCTTCGATTTGGCGTTGTACTTCACGCCCACGATCTGCGTGGCGTTCGCGGCGGCATCCAGTATGGCGTCGTCAAACTTGACCTCCGGCGGCTCGGGCGGTTCGGGGGGCGTGGTGCTGATGTCCGGCAGCTTCAACCCCGCCGCGTCTTCGGCGATCGCCAGCACCCCGCCCGGGTAGCCCAGCTTGCGGGTTTCCGCGCCGGCCTTGTAGTGCCGAATCTTCAGCCCCAGCGTGCGCAGCACCTGTACGTCAGCTGTCAGATGGCGGCCGAGTTGATGCACGGTCGCCATGCGCAGCGGCCGCTTGAGCTCGTCGACAAACATGGATCGGCTGCGCAATTGAATCTTCACTTCCGCGCCGTTGTCGGCCGTCATGGTCATGGCGGTCTTCGCCTGATTCTGCGTGTACTCAATCCCCATCAGCTTGCACACCGCCTCGACCGGCACCATCAGCGCGCTGCCCGACCTGAACAGGTAGCCGGTTTCAGCCGACAGCGCCTCGTGCTTGCCGTTCACCACCAGGCTGTACTGGGGCAAACGGGTGGCCGCCGAAGCCGCCGCACCCAGCGCGAGCAGCAAAAGCGCCAGCAACATAGCTGTAATCCATCTCATCCGCTTCATCGCCCATCCCTCCTAAACCGCGCGATGTCCACCATATCGTCCACCTCATTATACCACAGTCCTACCGGTTTGCAAGCAAAATATTTCGACTTCGTATCAATTTATTACAATACTATGCCGATTATGCCATCTATTCAAACGGATTGACCTTTGGCTGCGGGTTTGGTATAATATCAACCACGCTGAAATGGCGGAACGGCAGACGCCGGAGACTTAAAATCTCCTGTCCGAGAGGGCGTGCGGGTTCGAGTCCCGCTTTCAGCACCACGTAGAAAGCCCGTAGCTACGGGCTTTTCTCGATTTTGAGGTGGCTTCGAGGCTGCGCATGGCAGGGTGAAAACAGGGCTTATGACGCAGATTTGACGCATGACGCAAAAACTCCCCGCCCAGGCGTATGGCTGGGCGGGGAATCTGTGTTCCGGTCAACGATCCTTTATTCTGACGGTTCGCCGATGATGCGCAGCGCGCGGGGGTTTGCATAGAACGCGATTTCCGGAACTACGCCTCCGCTTAATGGGGCGCCATCAGGGAACCTTGAGGACTTTAAACGAGCAATCCATAACAAGTATCATAGGTCAACGGTGCAGTCAAGTGATCTCGTATTTTTGCTCAAGGAGGCGCATATGCATCAGAAGGAAGGAGGGATAGGAGTGAATACGCAGACGCATATGCCAGTAACGATAGCAATGAGTCAGGAATCCACCAACAACCCCAACAATGAGCCCGCGATGACTATATACCTCAACCCTGCGCCTTACCCTAAGGTGTCCAAAGGCTCTGATCCTGCCACCGTCAAGTTGCTTAAGGAAGATTACGCAGGCGCAGTAAGTGAGTTGACCGCCATAATGCAGTACATATATCAAAACACACTAAGTACGAACGATGAATCATTCGCCAATGGCGTCTTACAGGTTGCACTTGTTGAAATGAGCCATCTGGACATGCTCGGTGACGCAATCCTAGCGCTAGGCGGCAACCCAACGTTCGGGGACGGAAGGGTATACTGGCATGGAAACTTAGTAAATTACGCACGTACGCTTCGTGAAATGTTGATGGCTAATATTCAGTCAGAGTCCGAGGCCATTGACAATTACGAAAGACATGCGGCTATGACGACAAACACGGAAGTTCGGTCACTTCTCGAACGTATTGCAGAAGACGAGCGGCTGCACCTACGATTTTTCACGGAGTTGCTCGAAAAACTGAATTCATAGCGTGTGAAACCACATCTGTTGTCCGCCATTGGGTGAGAGAAAATCATATTCGGTAAAGCGGCTGGATTTTCAGCCGCTTTCTAATTTCACATACTTGCGCAAGACCGGCGAGCACCAAAAACGAAAAAGTCTGGAAAACCGAAACATGCCCCTCCGCCAGCCAAAGCCAGCGGAGGGGCATGTCAGACCATCAACAAATAGCCACTTCACGGGACATCCGTGGAGTGGCTGTTTGAATGAGAGCGATGAACAGG
>NZ_JBISDI010000037.1:0-40120 GCF_051162045.1 Anaerozeibacter quisquiliarum | reverse complement strand
GCAACCATGAAAACCGACCGACAACTCAAGGCGCTGGCGACGCGCATTCGCATCGGCACGGTGGAGGCGTTCAAGGCGCGCGGCTTTGGCCACGTGGGCGGCTCGCTCAGCGTGTGCGACCTGCTGGCCGTGCTCTACGGCGACGTGATGCGTTACCGCCCGGACGAACCCCGTTGGCCCGAGCGCGATAAACTGGTGTGCTCGAAGGGCCACGCCGGCCCGGCGGTGTACGCCGCGCTCGCCATCCAGGGTTTCTTCCCCTACGACGACATCAAGACGCTCAACCAGCCCGGCACCCGCCTGCCCAGCCACTGCGACCGCAGGCTGCCCGGCGTCGACATGACCACCGGCTCGCTCGGCCAGGGCACGTCGCTGGCGGCGGGCATGGCGCTGGGCGACAGGCTCAAGGGCCGCCCCAGCCGAACCTACCTGATCGTCGGCGACGGCGAGCTCAACGAAGGCCAGGTGTGGGAGGCGGCGATGTTCGCGGCGTCGAAGGGCCTGGGCAGCATGATCTGGTTCATCGACGACAACAAGAAGCAGTTGGACGGCCCCTGCGAGGCCATCATGAAGCCGTTTGACATCGAGCGGAAGTTCGCCGCCTTCGGCTTCCACGCCCAGACCGTGCCCGGTTCCGACATCGCCGCGCTGCGCGCCGCGATCGCGCGCTGCGACGCGGAAGGCCCTGCGCCCCACGCGATTGTGATCGACGGCGTCAAGGGGGCGGGCATCCGCGAGGTGGAGGAGACGGGGGCCAACCACTCGATGAACGTTTCGCCCGAGATCTGCGACCGCTGGCTTGCCGGCCTGCGCGCGCAGCTCGCGGCGCTGGAAGGGGGCGAGGACGCATGATCGCATTCAACGGAGAAATGGACAAGCGGGCGTTCAAGGATGTGCTGGGCGCAACCATCACAGGCCTCTTGGACAGTGACCCGAACGCCATCTACCTGGACGCCGACCTCATGAGCTGCATCGGCACCGCCGGCTATTCGGCCAAGCACCCCGACCGCGCGATCCAGTGCGGCATCGCCGAGGCCAACATGATCGGCGTGGCGGCCGGGCTGGCGGCGGCGGGCTTTACGCCCATCGCCCATTCGTTCGGGCCGTTCGCGTCGCGTCGCTGCTTCGACCAGGTGTTCCTGTCCGCCGGCTACGCGGGCAACGACATCACGGTCATCGGCACCGATCCCGGCGTCTGCGCCGCGTTCAACGGCGGCACCCACATGCCCTTTGAGGATATGGCGCTCTATCGCGCGCTGCCCGGCTCGACGGTCATCGACATCACCGACACCGCGATGCTCGAAAGCGTACTGCCCCAATGCCTGGCCCGCCCCGGCGTCAAGTACATACGCGTAGGCCGCAAGAACAGCCTCCGCGTGTACGCGGACGGCGCGCACCTGCCCATCGGCAGGGCGGTCGCGCTGACGGAAGGGTCGGATCTCACGATTGTCGCCTGCGGTCTGATGGTGGGCGAGGCGCTCGTGGCCGCGCAGGCGCTCGAGAGGGAGGGCATTCACGCGCAGGTGCTCGACATGTTCACCGTGAAGCCGCTCGACGAAGACGCCCTGATCGCCTCGGTTTCGAAGACCTCCGCGGTGGTTACCTGCGAAAACCACAGCAAGGTCGGCGGCCTCTACGCCGCCGTCAGCGAAACCCTCGCCGCGAAACACCCCGCGCCCATCGAATACGTGGCCGTGGAAGACGAATTCGGCGAGGTCGGCCCCCAGGACTACCTGCAGCAGCGCTTCGGCCTCACGGCGGAGCGCATCCTGAAAAAAGCCCGCAACGCCCTGTCTCGCAAACTGCTCGTCCGATAACCCCTCGAGCCGCCGGGTGAATCAATCACCCGGCGGCTCGATCGTTACACCATATTTGCGCCCGGCAGCGGCGGCCACTGTCTGGGCGGCGTGTCCATGCGCTCCCGCATGAAGCGGCGCGCGTGGGCGGCGGCTTCCGCTATATCGGGGTGGCCGGGCAGCTTGTCGATCGCCTCGAAGCGGGTGCGCGGCACGCGCAGCAAGATGCGCCGCGCGCCGTGCGACAGGGCCTTGCCGGTCGAGGGGCAGTTCAAACAGGCCGCGCCGCCCAGCCGCACGTCGAAGCGCGCCTTCTCCCCATCAAACGCGCGGCCGCAGACGACGCAACTGTCGACGCGGGGGGCCTGGCCGCACAGAAACAGGTAGTGCAGCTCGAACGCCGCCACCACCACGAACGCGGGCAATTCTCCGTAGCTCAAAAACGTCAGCGCCTTGAGCGCCAGCAGGAACAGCGGCTCGCTCGGCTGGCCGGGCAGCGCCGCCTGCAGCAGCAGGTGCAGCAGGTACGCGCCCGCGGTCAGCTTGTCGAGATCGCCGCGCAGCGGATAGAAGCTCTCGGTGATCTCGCAGCCGGTGATCGTGTACCGGCCGTGTGCCTCCACGAGCATGAACTCGCCCGCCGCGAAGCGCTCCGCGGCGTTCATCAGCGGCGACTTGGGCTTGCGGCAGCCGCGCGCGACCGCGTCCACCCGCCCGAGCGTCGGCGAGAGCAGCGTAACGATGCGGTCGTAGTCGCGCCAGTCGCTGCGATTGAGCACCAGCGCCTTGGTGACAATCATTAGTCTTCGTACCCAAGCGCGCGCAGGTCGCTCTGGCGGTTGCGCCAGTTCTCGCGCACCTTGACCCACAACTTGAGCATGACCTTCGTGCCCAGCAGCCGTTCAATATCGACGCGTGCCTGCGCGCCGATCCTGCCCAGCATCGCGCCCTGCCGGCCGATGATGATCGACTTGTGCGACGCGCGCTCGCAGTACAGATCGGCGTGGATCTCGGTCAGCGTATCAGACAGCTTCTCAATCGAGAGCATCTCCACGCCCACGCCGTGCGGGATCTCCTCGCGCAGGTTGTCCAGCGCCTTTTCGCGGATGATCTCCGCGCAGATGATGCGCTCGGGCTGGTCGGTAATCATGTCGTCGGGGAAGTAGCGCGGGCCTTCAGGCATGGCGGCGGCCAGCGCCCCCAGCAGCGTTTCGAGGTTGTCGCCGCGCATCGCCGACACCGGGACGATCGGGTCGAACCCGGCGTCCTTGAGCGACGCGAGCGTAGGCAGCAGTTGCTCGGGCCCCACCAGGTCCACCTTGTTGACGGCCAGGAACTTGGGGCAGCGCATCTGCCCGACATCGCGCAGGATGGCCCGGTCGCCCTCGCCGACATGCTGCGCGTCCACCACCACCAGCACCGCGTCCACGCCCTCGCGCGCGCTGTTCGCGCTCTTGACCATATACTCGCCGAGCTTGGTGCGCGGCTTGTGCAGCCCCGGCGTGTCGACGAACACGATCTGCCAGCCGTCTGTGCTCGCCACGCCCATGATCTTGTTGCGCGTGGTCTGCGGGCGGTCGGACACGATCGCCACCTTCTCGCCGACGAACGCGTTCATCAGGCTGGACTTGCCGACATTGGGACGGCCGAGAATGGCCACGAATCCGGAATGAAAATTGCTCAAGGGGCAGCCTCCTCCAGGGGTTTTTCGTTGCTCGCAGGGGTGACATGAGGTCGCCCCTACGCCAGGTTTTCCGGTCCGAACGAGTGGGGCAGCAATTCGTGCAGCGTCGTCACGTCGTACCGACCGGTTTCGGCGTTGCCGCAGATCACGCGAATGTCGGGCGCGAACTCGCGCAGCACCTGCCGGCAGATGCCGCAGGGCCAGGATTGATCGCGCGCGCCGGCGATCGCGATCGCGGTGAAGTTCTTTGCGCCCTGGCAAACGGCGCTGGCGACCGCCGTGCGCTCGGCGCAGATCGTCGCGCCGTAGGAGGCGTTTTCCACATTGCAGCCGTCGAAAACGCGCCCGTCCGCGGTGAGCAGCGAGGCCCCCACGGGGTAGTGGGAATAAGGCACGTAGGCGTTGCCGAGCGCCCGCACGGCCCGCTCAAACAGTTCCTGGTCGCACATGTTGGCCCCTCTCTCTCGAGTCAGATTCAGGTCATTCAAGGCGCGTTCCTCGAGCGCGCGCATCGCGGCGCGCTCGCCCTCGTCCTCATGGTCATAGCCCATCAGGTGGAACATCGAGTGCGCGGTCAGGTAGGCGAGCTCGCGCGCCAGGCTGTGGCCAAAGCTGTGCGCCTGCGCCTGGGCGCGCTCGAGCGAGATCATGAAGTCGCCGAGGTGTACGCGGCCGGTCTCCGGATTGCGCTCGCGCCGAAACAGCTTCCGGCAATCGCGCGCGGTGCGCCCGCGCGGATAGGCGACCGAGGGGAAGCTCAGCACGTCGGTCGGGCGGTCGATGCCGCGAAAGGCGCGGTTGACTTCGTGGATCGTCCGGTCGTCCACCAACCGCCCGGCGGCTCCGCAGGGCTCGATCCCCTCGGCCCGGCAGCAGGCGGCCGCCACATCGTCCAGCAGTTGTCCGATATCCTCGGGCGCGCCCGACACCTCGACCGTCAATTCAATCAGCATGTTGGACCTGCGCGACTTCCCCGGCCACTTGCACGGCATGCTCGGGCTGAGGCATGGATTCCTGCTTGCGATCGGGCAAGGTGATGTCCGGGTATTCCACGCGCTCGTGGTAGACACCGATCAGCACGGTCACGAACGCGCTTACCACCTTGCTGATGTCGGCGAAGGTCAGCGGGCATTCGTCGAGCTGGCCGTCCTCCATCTTGGAGCGCGCCAGCCGCCGGATCAGCGCGCCGATCTTCTCGGGCGTGGGGTCGGGCACCGCGCGCGCCGCGGCCTCCACCGTGTCGGCCAGCATTACGATTCCGGCCTCGCGCGAGGTGGGGCGGGGGCAGTCGTAGCGGAAGCCGTCCAAGTCCACCTCGCCGCCCTGCTTGACCGCCTTGTCGTAGAAGAACAGCACGGGCGTGTCGCCGTGGTGCTGGGCGATGATGTCCAGTACCGCCTGGGGCAATCGCGCGCGCGCGCCCATCTCGACGCCGTCGCGCGGGTGCGCGGTCAGGATGGCGGTGGATACGCGCGGGTCGGTGCGGTCGTGCGGGTTGTCCAGCAGCTGGTTTTCCTTGAAGTACAGCGGACGCTTGAGCTTGCCCACGTCGTGGTAGTAGGCGCCCACGCGGGCCAGCAGCCCATCGGCCCCCACCGCGTTGGCCGCGGCCTCGGCCAAGTTGGCCACCAGGATCGAGTGGTGGTAGGTGCCGGGCGCTTCGAGCAGCAAGCGCCTGAGCAGCGGCTGGTTGGGGCTGGACAGCTCCATCAGCTTGCTCGGCGTGACCAGGTTGAACAGGTACTCGAAGGCCAGCTGCAAAAGCAGGCACAGCGCCGCGCTCAGCACCCCGCTCACGCCCGCCCACAGCGCGTTGTTGAGCGCGGCCGACTGGCTGGCGCTGCCGATCAAACCCAGCGCCAGCGTGGTCAGCATGTTGCTGGAGGCGACCAGCATGCCCGCGAGCAAGATGGTCAGGCGCTGCGGCCGACGCTTAATCAGCGGCACGCACAGCGAGCCCGACACGATCGAGGTCAGCATCAGCGTGGACATGGCCGACGTGAACGCCGAGCCCTCCGCCTGCGCGAGCAGCCCCGACAGCACCGACAGCGCCAGGTTGACCACGATCGCGAGCGAGGGGCTGACCAAGAGCGTCGTCAGCATGGCCCCGAGCGATACCGGCATCAGATAGGGACTGATCGGGCGCACCAGCATGCACAGCGCGACGGTCGCCACCGCGATCAGCGCGAGCAGCGACGCCGCGCGCATGTCGCGGCGTCGCCGCTCGCGCGTGAAGCCGTACAAATGGAACAGCACCGTGGCGAAAAGCAGCGCAAGCAGCGTACCCAGCCCCAGGTACAGCGTCAGATCGACCTTCTTGTCCTTGAGCATGCCCAGGTCGTCGAGCATTTGAATTTGACTTTCGGTCACCACCTCGCCCGCGCGCACGATGTTCTGCCCCTTCTTGTAGACGACCGGCTCCACCTCGGCGATTGCCTTTTGGCGGTTGAGCTCGGTGGTGTGCTCGTCGAGCAGCATGTTGGGCGCGATGGTGCTGCGTACCAGCGCCTCGGCGATCGCGACGGCCCCGTCGTCGAAGTCCTCGATCATCAGGTCGCGCCGGATCTTCTGGATCGATTCCTCCTCCTGCCCCTCGGCCAACTGGGCGCTCAGCGTCTCGCGCACCAGCGCAAAGGTGCGCTGATAGAGCGCGGACAGCGTGGACGGCTCTATGTGTACCAGCGCGTCGATCGCCGCGGCCGCGGCGTCCTTAACGCCCAGCGCGCCGCGCGCTTCCAGCCGCTGCGCTTCAGAGGTCGGCTCGCCCTCGGGCATGGCCTCGGTGCGCGAGCGGTAGGAGAGCAGCCGGGCAAAGCCGTCCTGCAGCGCGGCCTGCACGGCGGGCTGTACCTGCGCGTCGCTGACGTAGGAGTTCTGCACGGCGCGCGCGGCGGCCTCGACCAGCCGGCGCGTGGACAGCGCGTCCTCCACGTCCTTCGAAGCGGTGATCGTGATCGAGGACACCTCGCCCGCGCGGATGTCGTAGCGCTTGGGGGTGATCGTGGCCGCCAGCATGATGAACAGCAGCACAAAGGATGCCGCCGCAATCAGGATCGCGGTCAGCGCGGGGTTGAGCTTTTTCAAGAAGTTCATAACATGTTCCTTCCCATTCCCCTGCAAGGAGAAGAATGGGGATCAGCGCCTCCTCTGAGGTTGATTGTGCTTTTCATAGGCGCGCACGATGGCCTGCACCAACTCGTGGCGCACCACGTCGCGATGGGTCAGGTGCGCAATCCCGATGCCATCGACACCCTTGAGCACCTCGAGCGCCTCGACCAGGCCGCTGGTCTTGCCGCCCGGCAGATCGACCTGGGTGATGTCGCCGGTGATGACCATGCGCGAGTTTTGCCCCATGCGCGTCAGGAACATCTTCATCTGCTCGCTGGTGGTGTTTTGCGCCTCGTCCAATATGATGAAGGCGTCGCTCAGCGTGCGCCCGCGCATATAGGCCAGCGGCGCGACCTCGATCGCGCCGCGCTCGAGCATGCGCTGATAACCCTCGACGCCCATCAGCTCGTGCAGCGCGTCGTACAGCGGGCGCAGATAGGGATCGACCTTCTGCTGCAAATCGCCGGGCAAAAAGCCCAGCTTCTCGCCGGCCTCCACGGCCGGCCGGGTCAGGATCAGGCGCTCGACGTCCTTGTTCTTGAGCGCCACCACGGCCATGGCGATCGCGAGATAGGTCTTGCCGGTGCCGGCCGGGCCGACCGAGAACACGCAGCCATACTTCTTCATCGCGTCCACGTACTGCTTCTGGCCGAGCGTCTTGCACTTGACCTGGCGTCCGCGGTAGGTAATCGCGATTACGCCCTGCATGATCTCGTCGATGCGGTCGGCATTGCCCTCCGAGGCCAGCTCGATCGCGTAGCGGATGCGCGAGCGGTCGACGCGCTCGCCGCGCGCCACGATCTGTTGGAGGCGCGTGAGCACCGTCTTGCACAACTCGGCCTTTTCAGCGTCACCGGTGATGGCGATCTCGTCGCCGTGCATAAACAGATCGACGTTCAGCTCGCTCTTGAGCACCTCCACGTTTTCATCGCGCAGGCCGAACAGGTTGATGAACTCGTCGGGCGAATCGAGGCGCAGCGTCGTCTTGTAGGCGGTTGTTTCCAAGCAGGTTCCTCCGTTTTTATGGACTTAGGGCTCCCCGCGCGACGGCGATGTTGAGCTTGATCTCGACCACGGCGCGCGCACGGACACTTCCCCCCTCTATCATACTATAATCTACCCATTTGTCAACGGGCGAAACGCCGCTCGGCAGCTGTGAAAGCGCGTCCGCGAGCGCAGTTTTGGTTATTTCGGCCTTGACGGATTCGGGATCGAGCGAAACCTCATGGCGCTCCTGCTCGATGAAGCTGGTGCGCACGATGTGAAGCGGCAGCACCAGCCCCCCGATCGGCAGGCGTTCGACCTCGACGCGCTGCTCGGCAAAGCCGTCCGCGCGGGTAAGCGGCAGCGAAAAACCCGGCATGCGCAGCTCGCTCGCGCGCTCGCGCCGGCCGGTGTCTTTAAGCGTCGGGACGACAAGCGCGCGCTCGGCGACGCCGGTAAGCCACGCGCGGCCCAGCGCCGCGCCCAGCGCGCACACGCCGCGCGTGGTTTCGCGCTTATCGCGCTCCTCGCCGCGCACCAGCACCTGGCCGCGGCGCACCACCTGGCCGGGCGCGGCGGCGGCGGTGCCGGCCATCACGTCCAGCGACACGAGCAGCGCGTCGCGCCCCGCCACCAGGTCGCGGGCGGCACGCGGGTTGTAGAGGTCGGGCGCGGGCAGCTCGCGCGTGGCCTCGATCAGCAGCCGTACGCCCTGCTTGCGCGCGCCGATGTAGGCGAAATCGGGAGCCTCGGCCATCAGGTTAAGCGACAACCGCTTGGCCTCGATCGCGTCCATGCGCGTGCCGGGCGTAACCCCCACGGCCTCGAGCGCGCGGTGAATGGGCGCGTCGTCAAAAGTGCCGTCGATCAGCCGGATGTCGACGATCCACAGCCGGCTGAGAAACGAAAGGGCCAGCGCGGCGCACAGCGCGAGCGCGAGCGGCAGCGTGGCGCGGCGCAGCATCCGGCGCAAGAGCGCGTCAAGGCCCCGGCGCTCGAGCACGACCACGTCGAGCGCGAAGCGCTCGGCGATCTTCAGCAGCCGATCGCAGCCCTCCGCGCCCGTGACCAGCGTAGCTTCGCGGCCGCTCTGGCGGCGCACGGTCTCGAAGGCGACGCCGCTCTCGAGCGCGCGCGAAAGGAACCGCTCGAGCATCAGCCCGCGAAAGCGCAGCGTGACGCGCTCAGCCATGGTCCTCGCCCCCGCCCGGCAGCTCGATCTTGGTGATGCAGCCGCGCACCGTGAGCGCGTCCGGGCGCACCTGGGTGAGCAGCAGCCCCCTGCCCGTGAGCGTCAAGGCGCCTGCTCGCGTCATCAGCCGGATGCGCTGGTCGGTGAACTCGATGATGCCGGTGAGGTTTTCGATCATGGCGCGCCGGCCGCCGGCGAGCAGCAACCGCGGCTGCTGGCCCGTGGCCTCCTCGATCCATTCGAGCGCCGGAAAGGCGCTGCGCGCCCGCTGGGTTCGACTCACGTGCATCCCTCCGGGAAAGGATATGACGGGTCGCAACTCGTTTAGCCCAAATTCTGGAGTTACCTCACTCGCAATAGCTGACTTCGACGGGCATTCTGGCGTTGGCCGAATCCATGATGGACAGGATGGCGAGGCTTACGTTGGCCGCGTCCCTAAGCGAGACGTGGAAGGGTTCGCCGGTCAGCATGCAATCGACGAAGCTGCGGATGCTCTCGAACGCAAAGCCCTTGGGGTGGCCGAAGATCCTGTTTTGGACCACCACGTCGGGCACCGTGACCTTCGAATCGGTGTACTTCTGGATCATGTTGTGGTTGCTCACGTCCAGGCTAATCATGCCCTTCGTGCCCAGGATGTTGCACTTGATGTCGTTCAGGCAAGGGTTGGCATTGGGCGTGATCCAGCCGTTCTCCATCTGCGCGATGCCGCCGCGCTTGAATTCGAGCGTCGTCAAGTATTGGTCCACGGTGTCGACGCCCAGTTCTTTGAGCACCCCCGAGCGGCTGACCGAGTATACGCGCGCCACCTCGTCGTCAAACAGCCAGCGCAGAGTATCCAGGCTGTGGCTGCCCAGAAACCAGAGAATGGACGAGCGCGCCGCCCAGGGCAGCATATCGGTCGCCACCCATTTGACGTCGTTCAGCCGGATGTAAACGCTCTGAATTTCGCCGAGTTCGCCTGATGCAACGCTCTGGTGCGCGGCATGGAAGGGCGGGCTCCAGCGATTGTGCAGATCGACCATCGCGCGCACGCCGTTTTGCTCAACCGCATGGAGGATGCGGAACACGTCCGCGCGCGTGGTGGCCAGCGGCTTTTCGATCAGCATGCTCTTCCTGTGCTCTGCGGCGGCGACGGCGATGTCGGCGTGCGCGAAATCGGGCGTGACGATGGCTACGGCATCGCAATTTGAGCGCGCAAACATCTCGTCATAGCTCGCGTAGGCCTCATCGATCTGAAGTTTCGCGGCGAGCGCCTGGGCGCGGGCCAGATTCTGGTCGCATACGGCCACCACCTCCGCGAACGGGTGCGCCTGGTAGATCATGGCGTGGTTTTCGCCCCATATGCCCGCCCCGACGATCGCCATCTTCAGCTTGGTGTTCATTACAAATCCTTCTTTCTGTCTATTTAGCCCTTGACCGCGCCGAATGTAAGCCCGCGGATCATGTATTTCTGCACGGCAATCGCAAAGCCAAGCACCGGAAGCACGGACAGCACGCCGGTCGCGGCCATTTCGCCCCACTTAACCCCGGAGACCGACAGGTACATCATCACCGAGGTGGGAACCGTCTTGGCGTAGATGCTGGTCAGGAAGTTTGCGAGCACGAACTCGTTCCAGGCGTTTATCATGCAGAAGATGGCCGTCGCGGCCATGCCGGGCAGCACCAGCGGCAGTACGATCCGGAGGATCGCCTGCATCCGCGTGCAGCCGTCGACATACGCCGACTCCTCGAGCTCCATCGGCAGGTCCTCGATGAAGCCGCGCATCATCCAGATCGTGAAGGGGATGTTGAACGTGGTGTAGCAGATAATCAGTACCGCGCGTGTGTCGAGCAGCCCGACCAGGGACGCCATCAGGAAGTAGGGAATGACCACGGCCATCGCGGGCAGGAACCGCAGGCTTAGCACCCAGAAGGCGCGATCCTCGCGCTGCTTCCAGCGATACCGGGCAAAGCCATACGCGGCAAGCGAGCCCAGGATCAGCGAAACGACGGTGGATAGGGCCGCCACGATGGCGCTGTTGATGAAATAGGGCCATATCGCGCCGTCGCGGACGAGGCTTTCGTAGTTAATCAGCGTCAGCCTTGCAAAGATGCGCCCGGGCTGGATGACATCCACGCGGTTGCGCAGGCTGATCAGCAGCATCCATACAAACGGAAAGAGGAACGCGATGCAAATCACGAGCACCGCGAGGCCCCGCGCCGTCGATTTTAAGCGCTTCCGCGCCTGTTTATGGGCCAATCACTCCGCCCCCTTTCGCTGAGCCTTGATCAGGAAGCGGCTGACGACGGTCACGATTGCCAGCAGCACCAGCGCGACCGCGGCGGCGCGGCCGATCAGGCCGTTTTGCGCGTTTGCCATCCGGAACACGTGCAAGCTCAAGAACTCGGTGGCGTTGCCCGGCCCGCCCTGCGTCAGCACGAACGAGGTGTCAAACAGCTTGAGCGCGTCGATCGAGCGCAGCAGCACGGCCAGCAGAATCAGCTTGCGCATCATCGGCAGCGTGATGTAACGAAGCGTCTGCCATCGACTCGCGCCGTCGATTGAGGCGGCCTCAAACGGCTCGCTCGGCATAGATCTGAGCCCGGCATACAGGATCAGCGCCACGAACGGCGTGTATTGCCAGCAGTCGACGAGCAGCACCGACCAGAACGCCATCTCCTGCGACAGCCATATCACTTTTGCGCGGAACATCACGGTCAGCAGATGGTTGAGGATGCCGTACTCGGCGTTGAACATCAACTTCCACATCTGCGCGGCGATCGAGGGCGTCATAGCCAGCGGCACGATCAATATCCCGATGACCAGCGGCTTCAAGAAAAACTCCATGTTGTTCAGCAGCGAGGCGATCAGGTAGCCCAGCAGCATCTGGATGCCGGTTGCGAACACCATAAACGCGAGGCTGATCGACACGGAATGCCAGAAGTCCGGATCCGCGCCGGTGAACAGCCGCGTGAAGTTGGAAAGCCCCACGAATTCCGCGCGGTCAAAGCGCCAACCCAGTTGGTAGTTGGTCAGGCTGACGATCACGAGAAACACCGTTGGGATGACCGACAACAGCACCATGACCGACATCGCGGGCGCGATGAATTTGATGTGCGGACGTCTGGCAAAATAGCCTCGGATTCCGCCTCCGCGCCCATCTCCAGGCCCGTGCGCCATCCTTCCTCACCTTCTTTCCAGGTTCCTTGCCTTGGTCGTCCCCCTGAACGCCCGGTAAGGCGATCAGGGGGACGGCTTCATGATCCTTCGTTGTTATCCGGCCAAGGCCGCGCAGTCCTGCTGCATCCGCTCGCAGGCCGCCTGCACCTCGATGTCGCCCGCCAACGCGGAACTGCCGTATCCGCCGCAGATGTCCAGCACCTGGTTGATCTGATCGTACTGCGGAATCCAGGACAGGCCCTTTTCCACCAACCCGTTCGCGCTGATCAGCGCGGCTTTCTGGGCGGGGTAGGAGGGGTTGAGCGCCGCCAATTCCGCGTTCTCAAACACCGAGCTGCGGGTCGCCACGCCGCCGGCCTTCACGTATTCGACCGATTTTTCCTTGCTGGCCATGAACGCGATGAAGGCCCAGGCCTCGTCCTTGTTCTTGGATTTCGAGGAGATGGCCAGGTTCCAGCCGGCCAGCGCCGCGCCGTCGCCCGCGGGGCCGGTGGGCGTGGGTACGAAGGCCACCTTGTCCGCGACGACCGACTTGGTGGGGTCGGTGATCTGGTTGGCCAGCGCGGTGGCGTCCAGCCACATCGCGGTCTTGCCCGCCATGAACGCGCCCAGCGCTTCTTCATGCGTGTAGGTGCCCACGTCCGGCGGCGCGTTCTTCAACAGATCCACATAGAACTGTAGCGAGTCGACCGTCTCGGGCGTGTTGCAGGTGAGCAGCACCGGGCCGTTCACCAAGGACGGCTGATCGACGAAGCCGCCGCCGAAGTTGTACATCAGGCTCATCCAGCCGGAGGCGAAGTGGATGCCGCGCTGGGCGCGCATCGATACGCCGTAGATGCCGTCCTCCTTGCCGTTAAAGAATTGGGCCAAGTCGAGGAACTCCTCCATCGTCTTGGGCGGCTGCTTTGCGTACTTTTCAAACAGATCGGTGCGGTAGGCGATAAAACGCGTCTCGCCCGCGGTCGGGATGCCGTAGTTCACCCCGCCCGCCCCCGCGATGCCGTTGCGGTACGCCGGCATGATGTCCTCGTAGTCGAACCAGGCGGGCGCCTTCGCTGCGTCGCTCGCATAGGGGTCGATCGGATCGAGCACATTTTTCGACGCGTACTCGCTCATCCAAAAGGCGTCCACCATCATGACGTCGTAGCTGCCCGCGCCCTGCACGTCCAGCAGCTGCTTGTTCTTCAGGTTGGTCTCCTCGACCACGTCCCAGACCACCTTGATGCCGGTCAGTTGCGTGAACTCGTCGCTCATCGTCTTGAAGGCGTCGGTCGACGGATGGGAAGCCATCGCGACCGTAATCGTCTTGCCGTCCGATGCGGCCTTGACCGCGGCGCCCCAACCGGCCAGAGTCGACGTATCCGCGGAAGCCAACCCGGTCGTCGCAAACGAGCATAGCAGCACGAAGGCCAACAGGACAACCAGTGAAGTTCTCGAAGCTCGATTCATAACCGTCCCTCCAAGGTCAAATTTGGTCCGATGGGCCCAATGCCGATCCGGCCGGGCATCGTCCATGCAGATATCATAACACCTTTGGCCTGCCGTGTATTTATCAAAAAGCAAGGATTATTTGTACAATATCGTTCCGTGGGCCGTGAGCGCACGTCGCCCGGATGCACGGCCCCTAGAATGCGGCTCGGTAAAGAAATATCGACTGATATCACGCCAAATTGCGCTCATGAGCCGGTGCAATTTTGGTAAATGTTTGGATTTTGTGATGCGTATGGCACATAATATTGAAATCCTCGGCGCATTATGCTAGACTAAGGTCGGGAAAACACGGCTGTTTCAGGCCCGAGTTCGATGTGGGAAGATGATCGTTTTATGCTTATGAGACATTACATCGGGACGGCGCCCCGTCAGGTCATCTGGTCGACGAGATCTTTACCATCCACTATTTTGAGTACGTCAGAAATTTTGAAGGGTTGCTGGAAACACACGATTTCTGGGAAATGGTCTATGTGGATTGTGGGCTGATCGATGTGACCGCCGGGGACAGGCAGTTTCCGCTCAGGCAGGGCGAAGCTTACTTCCATCAACCCAACGAGGCGCACAGCATCGATTCAACCCAGGAATTCTCCAGCGTGTTCATCATATCCTATCGCACGCACAGCCCGGACGCCGCCTTCCTCCGGTGCTGCAGGGCCGAACTGACCAAGTCCGAGCGGGGGCTGATATCGTCCATCCTGCAAGAGAGCACACGCGCCTTCTCGGGCGCGCTGGACATCATGGATCAGACCCAGCTCGTGCGAAGCGGCGACGCGCCCTACGGCGCGGAGCAGGTGATAAAGGCCCTGCTGGAGTACCTGTTGATCAGCGTTGTACGCAGTGGCCAAAAGGCCAATGGGGAGGCCTACGCGCCCATGCGCACGCGGGACGACGCCGAACGGCGCATCGTGGACGCCGTCATACGCCATCTCACGAACAATCTGTATGCCAGGCTCAGCCTGGACGAAATCTGCCATCAGGTCATGTTTTCCAAGAGCTATGTGGGCAAGCGCTTCAAGGAGAGCATGGGCTGTGGGATCATCAACTATTTCAACCGCCTCAAGATCGGCGAGGCGAAGCGCCTGATTAGCGAGGGCACACTCAGCTTCACCGACATCGCCGAGCGGTTGAATTTTGGCTCCATCCACTACTTCTCGCGGGTTTTTAAGGCCTTCGTCGGCATGAACCCCTCCGAATATGCGCAGTCCGTCAAGGTGCGCGGGCTGCTTTGAAGGTGCGCGCAACGCCAACAATATCGGGAAAAGGAGAAATCGCGAAAGGTTTCGTTTTTGGTGCTTACAACCATTGACATTGTCCATTTGTTGCGATATGATAACCGCAAAGGAAAATGCAAGATCGGGAAGGGTGGAGCGTATGGGCGATCAGGCGACGATGGTGGGGGCCACGCTGCCCGGGGATTCCACGGTCAGGATGAAGACCTTTGGCGTGCCGACGCCTGGCCATGGGCAGGTGCTAGTGAGGACGATGGCGTCTACCATCTGCGGCAGTGACATCCGCGCGATCTACCGCGAGCACACCGGCAAGGGCGCGGAGGGCTACATCGACGGCATGGTCGCGGGGCACGAGCCCTGCGGCGTCATCGAAGAAGAAGGGCCCGGCCTCAAGCGGTTCAAGAAGGGCGACCGCGTGATCGTGTACCACATCTCGGGCTGCGGCGTGTGCCACGACTGCCGTATGGGCTACCAGATCAGCTGCTCGAGCGAGCATCGCGCCGCCTACGGCTGGCAGCGCAACGGGGGCATGGCCCCCTACATGCTGTGCGACGAGAAGGACCTGGTGCTGCTGCCGGACGAGCTCAGCTATTGCGACGGCGCGCAGGTGGCCTGCGGATTTGGCACGGTATACGAGGCGCTCGAGAAGATCGGCGTCAGCGGCAACGACGCGGTGCTGGTGGTGGGTCTGGGCCCGGTGGGCCTGGCGGCGCTGATGCTGGCCAAGGCGATGGGCGCGAACAAGCTGATCGGCGTCGAGGTGATGGACGAGCGCATCGAGTTGGCCAAGAAGCTGAACCTGGCCGACCACATCCTGAAGCCCGGCGACGGTACGCTCGCGCAGATCCGCGCTCTGACCGGCGGCAAGGGCGTCGAGAAGGCGGTCGACTGTTCCGCGGCCGATCCGGGGCGTCAGCTGGCGATCCGCGCCACGCGCCAGTGGGGCAAGATCGCGTTCGTGGGCGAGGGCGGAACGGTTCAGTTCAACCCGTCGCCCGATATCATCCACGACCAGAAGACGATCTACGGCAGTTGGGTCACCAGCCTGTGGCGCATGGAGGACCTGGTCGAGCGCATCGTGCGCTGGGGCATCCACCCCGAGGACCTGATAACCCATCGCTTTAAACTGGAAGACGCCGACAAGGCATACGCGCTGATGGCCTCGGGCCACTGCGGAAAGGTTGCGGTGGTGTTTGACGGCACCGAGAACATGTAATATGCAGACATTTGCCTTGCGAGGCGGGGATCCGATCCCGACGATCGGGTTCGGCACCTTCGGCTCGGATCACTACGCCGCGGAGCAGGTCGCGCGCGCGGCCGCTCTGGCGCTTGAAGCCGGTTACCGGCTGTTTGACTGCGCCGAGGTGTACGGCAACGAGCCGCTCATCGGCGCGGTGTTTGAGGAGGCGTTTGCGCGCGGCTTGGTGAAGCGGGACGAGCTGTTCGTCATGAGCAAGCTGTGGAACAACCACCACGGCGAGGGCGAGCCCGCCCGCGCGCTTCGGCGTTCGCTTACGGATTTGAGGCTCGACTACCTCGACGCCTACTTCGTGCACTGGCCGTTTCCCAACTACCACGCGCCCGGTTGCGACGGCGACAGCCGCAACCCCGATTCAAAGCCGTTTTCGGCCGCGAGATTCATGCTCGTGTGGCGCGAGCTGGAAGCGCTTTGCGATCAGGGCCTCGTGCGGCATCTGGGCATGAGCAACATGACCGTTTCGAAGCTCGAGGCGGTGCTGCCTCACTGCCGGGTGCGGCCGTCGCTGATCGAGATGGAACTGCATCCGAGCTTCCAGCAGAACGCGTTGTTCGACTACTGCGCGGCGCGCGGCATTCAGGTGGTCGGGTTCTGCCCGCTGGGCTCGCCCAACCGCCCCGAACGCGACCGCACGCCCGAAGATGTGGCCGACACCGAGCTGCCCGAGGTAACGGCGGTGGCCGAGGCGCGCGGTATCCACCCGGCCTCGGTCTGCCTCAAGTGGGCGGTTCGGCGCGGGGCGATTCCGATCCCCTTCTCCGGCAGCGAGCGCAACATCCGCGGGAATTTGGCCTGCGTTGAGAATGACCCGCTGACCGATGACGAGATGGCGCTGCTCGAAAAGGCCGAGCGCGGTTGCCGCTTGGTCAAGGGGCAGGTGTTCCTGTGGCCGGGCGCGACCGACTGGACCGAGCTTTGGGATCAGTGTCCTGACACAGCCAATCCTTAGGCTTCGCGCGGATCTTTTTCCGCCCGGCTGCGTCGTTCGTAACTTCCCGCAGCGCTTAAACGCCTGCGCTCCGGCTCCTTGCCGGACGAAAAATCTCGCGCGAATTCCCACCTAAAGTCTTGGCTGTGCCAGGACACTAGTTGTCATTGGACAGGAAAGAGGGTGTGCCGATGCAAGAGCCGATCAAGACCCCCGTACCCGGGAGCGAACCGCTGCTCAAGATGGAGGGCATCGAGAAGGTGTTCCCGGGTGTGCACGCACTGAACAACTGTTGCTTTGATCTGCGCAAGGGCGAGGTGCACGCGCTGGTCGGCGAGAACGGCGCGGGCAAGAGTACGCTGATGAAGGTGCTGACCGGCATATACAAGCGCGACGGCGGCACGATCACCTACAAGGGGAAAGAGATCAACCTGAGTTCGCCCGAAGAGGCGCAGGCGCTGGGCATCGGCATCATCCATCAGGAGCTCAACCTGATGGCGCACCTGAGCGTGGCCGAGAACATCTTCATCGGGCGCGAGCCGATGAAGGGCCCCTTCCTCGACAAGAAGAAGGCCAACGACGACGCGCGTGCGCTCTTGCGCTCCTTGAACATCGACATCGACCCCACCACCCAGGTGAGCCGGCTGTCGGTGGCCAGGCAGCAGATGGTGGAGATCGCCAAGGCGCTGTCCTACGACAGCGAGCTGCTGGTGATGGACGAGCCGTCGGCCGCGCTGACCGACAACGAGGTGCAGGAGCTGTTCAAGTTCATCCGCGACCTCAAGCGCCGCGGCCATGCGATCATCTACATCTCCCACCGGCTGGACGAGCTCAAGCAAATTACCGACCGCATCACCGTAATGCGCGACGGACAGTACGTGGGCACGGTGAACACGGAAGAGGTCGCCAAGGAGCAGATCATCGCGATGATGGTCGGGCGGACGATCTACGAGCAGCCCAAGACGCGCAGCGAGGTGCCCGAGGGCGCGGAAGTGGTCCTCGAGGTCAAAGACCTCGTCGCGCAGGGCGTCAAGGACGTGAGCTTTTCGCTTCGCCAGGGCGAGATACTGGGCTTTGCCGGCCTGATGGGCGCGGGCCGCACCGAGACCATGCGCGCGCTGTTCGGGGCCGACCCCAAGGCGGGCGGCGAGGTCAGGCTGCGCGGCAAGCCCATCTCGATCAAGTCCCCGGCGGACGCGGTGAACCTGGGGCTGGGCTACCTGAGCGAGGACCGCAAGGCGTTCGGCGTGGCGGTTGGGCTGTCGGTCGCCGAAAACAGCGTGATGGCCAACCTGGAAAACTACAGCGTGGCTGGGTTCGTCAAGCGCCGGCAGGTGCGCGAGGTCACGCAGGAATACGTGGATCGGCTGTCGACCAAGGCGACCGGCATCGATCAACTGGTGAAGAACCTGTCGGGCGGCAACCAGCAGAAGGTGGTCGTCGCCAAGTGGCTAATCAAGAACTGCGATATTCTGATCTTCGACGAACCCACGCGCGGCATCGACGTGGGCGCCAAGTCGGAAATCTACCAGCTGATGAACGAGCTCACGAAGATGGGCAAGTCGATCATCATGATCAGCTCGGAAATGCCGGAACTCTTGCGGATGAGCGACCGAGTGGTCGTCATGTGCGAAGGCCGCTTAACGGGCGAGTTGGATATCGCCGAAGCCACCCAGGAGAGGATCATGACGCTCGCCACGGCGAGGAATTAGGAGTGAGACGATGACGCAGCAAACCGAATCCAAGGTCCCGACCGTGCACGCGGGTTTTGATCTGCAAAAGCTGTTCGCCCCGATGGTGATGGTGCTTCTGTATATCTTTTTTGCGATCTTCGGCAACAACTTCCTGTCGGTCGAGTCGTTCATCAACGTGCTCAACGCCTCCTACTTCATCGGCTTCATGGCGATGGGCGTGACCTTTGTCATCATCACGGGCGGCATCGACCTGTCGCTGGGCACCACGATGATCTGCGGCATGCTGATCGGCGGCATGGCGCAGAATTGGGGCTTTAGCATTTGGGCGTCGCTCGTGCTGGGCGTGGTTGTGTGCACCTTGATCGGGTTGCTCAACGGCCTGATGATCGCCTACCTGAAGTTGCCGCCGTTCATCGCCACGCTGGGCACGCAGATGATGGGCATGGGCTTTGGCGCGATCATCACCAAGGTGACCACGATGCGCTACACCGACCAGACCTTCAAGCAGCTGTTCTACAAGCTGGGCAACGACGAGAGCTTGGGCGCGTTTCGCGCCTTTCCGATCGGCATCGTGTGGCTGATCGGGGTGTTCCTGATCGCCTGGGTGCTGCTCAACCGCACCCGCTTCGGGCGCTACACCTTCGCGATGGGCTCCAACTACGAGGCCGCGCGGCTGTCCGGCATCAAGACGCGCTACTGGCTGACGCTGGTGTATACGCTGTGCGGCTTCTTCAGCGGCCTGGCCGGCATCTTCTTTTCGGCCGTGTACACCACGATCATCCCCTCCACCGGCAACGGCCTGGAACTGCTCGCCATCGCGGGCGTAGTCATCGGCGGCACCTCGATGTCGGGCGGCACAGGTTCCCTGACCGGCACGATGATCGGCGTATTCACGATGTCGATCCTGCGCCAGGGCCTGATGTCGATGGGCCTGCAGGGCCAGTGGCAGACGTTCATGACCGGCGTGGTGGTGGTGGGCGCGGTGCTGCTCGACCAGTATCGCGTGCGCCGGGCCAGCCGGGTCAAGAAGGTCTAGGCAATCGCCGATTAAAGCATGCGTGCGGTGGCAGGGGGAACTTTCGTCGGATCGCGCTTGCAAAGGCCGAGGGCGTAGCGGCGCTGCGCCGCGGGTTTTGCGGGAACAACCGGACGAAGAATCCCCTCGCCATGGGGCGCCCGGATCGATCGGCGGTTACCCGGGCAACACATCGATTCTGCGCGGCTTACGCCGCTGGAATAATTCAAGATTGGGAGGAAGCACACAATGAAGAAGGTCCTATCTCTGGTCCTCGTTCTCGTCCTCGTGTTCGCGATGGCGGCTCCGGCGTTCGCCGAAGCCAAGCCCTACGTCGCGATCATCTCCAAGGGATTCCAGCATCAGTTCTGGCAGACTGTGAACATGGGCTCGCAGGATGCCGCTCAGGCGCTGGGCGTGGAAATCACCTTCGACGGCCCCGCGTCCGAGTCCGAGATTTCCGTGCAGATCGACATGCTCAACGCCGCGCTGGCCAAGACCCCCAAGGCGCTGTGCCTGGCGGCTCTGGACACCGAGTCGGTGACCGAGCAGCTCAACGCCGCCAAGGAGAAGGGCATCCCGGTCGTCGGCTTTGACAGCGGCGTGCCGAACGCGCCCGAAGGCACCATCGTGTCCACCGCCTCCACCAACAACGAGGCCGCCGGTGCGCTGGCCGCCGAGCAGATGTTCGCCATCCCCGAGATCAAGGCCGCCATCGAGGCCGCCACGGCCGACGCGCCCGTGCTGATCGGCGCGATGAGCCAGGACGCCACCTCGGCCTCCGTCGTGGGCCGCACCGTGGGCTTCCTGAACAAGATGTGGGAACTGACCTCGACCGTGAAGGCGGGCGAAGTCGCGATCACCGGGCATGATAAGTACAACAAGGCGTCCGATTCCGGCAAGGTCGCCGTTGAGCTCAACATCCTCGTGCCCGCCACCACCAACATCACCGACTGCCAGACCACCGCGCAGGGCCTCTTGCAGAAGAAGCCCGCGGCGATCTTCTGCTCCAACGAAGCGACCGTGGCCGGCCTGCTTGCCGCCACCACCGACGGCCAGGATCTTGACCGTGCCAACGGCAGCTTCAAGGACATCGTCGTGATCGGCTTCGACGCCGGCAAGAACCAGAAGGAAGCCGTCAAGAACGGCTGGTTCTACGGCTCGGTCACCCAGGATCCCTACATGATCGGCTACCTGGCCGTGGAGCTTGCCGTGAAGGCCATGAACGGCGAAGCCGTGGAGCCCATCGTGGACACCGGCTGCCAGTTCTACACCTCCGCCAACATGGACGACGCCAAGATCGCGCCGCTGCTCTACGACTAAGGGGTACCAAATCAAGGCCCCGGACGCCGCCAGGCGTCCGGGGCCTTGTGTTCTGCAATCGAGGGTGCCTCGCCGCCACAGCGAAGCGCCGGTACTCCGTTCCTCGTGCCTGGGCACCAAGACGGCGGCGCGGGGAACGGGGTCACGGGGTTACGCCAAGGGTTCCCCACTCGGCTGCTGGCCGCGCTCCCTACGCACCCCCTGGACCCCGGGCTGTACTCTCTGGACTCCCATGGGCGCTCACGCGCGGGCTAACCCCCTACCCCTCCTAGGTAAGCGCTGATCAAATCCCACGCGCGGTGGCGGTTGCATTTTCGCCAGCTCGGGCCCGCAGAATCCTCGACGTAGCGCTGCTACGCCTTCGGATTTTGCAAGCCCAATCCGGCAAAAATTCCCCTCGCCACCGCACGCGTGCTTTAATCAGCGCTTACCTAGACCAACCTCGCAATATGCCCCTCTCTATCCCCGGGCAGCAAGTCCACCATCGGCAGTTCGATCATCGTGTAGCAGCCGGGGCGCTGGCGCGTCGCGGCGCGCGCGCACGACAGCATCACCTGCCCGGTCAGCGCCGGGTTATCGATGCGCATCGAAAACGTAAAGCCCTGGTTGTTCGCATCGCCCGACACACCGTGCCGCGTAAGCGTCACCCCATGCCCCATGTCCCGAAGCGCCGCCACCGATTCCACCTCAAGCACATGCGTCTCGTCATGCACAAAATACGGGTCCGCCTTCACCGCGCGCGCCACATCCTCAAACGCCACGCTGCCGGTAAGCTCCACGTACACCTGACGCCGGTGGCGCGATTCGCCCGCCGGGATCGTCATCGACAGCGCGTCCTTCACCCCCGCGATTGCGCGCGCCGCCACCGAATGCCCCATGCTCATGCCCGGCCCGAAATTGGTGTGCGTGATGCCCTGCGGCGCGCACGCCAGCAGCAGCGCCCGGATCACCGAGTCGCTGCCCGGGTCCCAGCCCGCCGACAGCACCGACACCGCGCCGCCCGCCGTCGCCGCCGCGTGCAGCCGCGCGCGCACGGCCGGGATCTCGCCATGTATGTCGAACGAGTCCACCGTCGAAACGCCCGCGCGCAGCAGCGCCTCCGCCGCAGCCGGCACGCTGCGCGAAGGTACCGTCAAAAGCGCCACGTCCACCGGCCCCAGTTCCGCGATGTCGCGCACGACCTTGTAGCCCGCAACGGCCTCCGGTCTGCGCCGCACGATGCCCGCTACCTCCACGTCGCCCGCCTGCCGCGCCGAAGAGAGCACCGCGCGCCCCACATTGCCATACCCGATCAGCGCAATCCTCATCCGCTACACCTCCGACGTACAGTGTGGGCAGCGCGTGGCGTCCTCAGCCAGCGCCTGCTTGCAGTAGGGGCAGATGCGGGCGGGCGGCGGCGCTTCCTTTTGGCGCTTGAGGCTGTTGACCGCCTTGACGAACACAAACACGCAGGCCGCGATCAGCAGAAAGTTGATGACCGTCTGCAGGAACGCGCCGTACTTGATGACCGCCGCGTGCTCGCCCTCGCCCAGCTGGATTGCGAGGCTTGAAAAATCCATGCGCCCGGTGAGCAGCGACAAGATGGGCGTAAACAGGTCGTTCACCAACGAGGTGACGATCGTGCCGAACGCCCCGCCGATCATCACGCCGACCGCCATGTCGATCACATTGCCTTTGAATGAAAACTCCTTGAACTCCTTCCACAAGGACCGCATATTACCCCTCCTTTTGTTGAAATGTGTCTCATTATAGCATAGCGGGGAGCGGCGTTCAACGCAATAGTGGGACATCAAAAAGCCGACGTCCTCGCCGGCTTTGTTCTTTCGCATAGGCTCAACCCTTGATGCCCGAGGATATAAAGGCGTCGATGATGTGCCGCTGGAAGAAGATGTAGGAAATGACCACCGGCAGTGAGGCCAGCGTGGCCGTGGCCATAAAGGGACCCCAGTTATCGCCGACCTCGTAATCGGCAAACTGCTTGAGCGCGATGGTCAAGGTGCGCGACGAAGGCGAGGACAGGACCAGCAGCGGCCAGAAGTACAGGTTCCAGGCGTCGATGATGGTCAGGATGGACACCGCCGCGATAGAGCCCTTGCAAAGACCCATCATCACATGGACAAAGGCCCACCCGGAACTGGCGCCCTCAATGTGCGAGACCTCGTAATAGGCCCTGGGAATGCCCCGCACCTGCTGGAACAGGAAGAAGAAGGTGGTGGCGTTGGCCGCGTAGGGCAGGATGACCGCGCCCCATTGGTTGACCAGGCCCATCTTGCTGACCAGGATGTAGTTGGGGATCATGGTGACTTGGAAGGGAATGACCATGGTGATGATGACAAAGTAGAACATAAACGAATTCCATTTGGTCTTGTAGTACCCCAAGGCAAACGCGCCCATGAGGGCGATGAATACCTGTAACGCGAAGATGCCCAGCGTGGTGGCCACGCTGTTGAGGAGCCATTGGAAGAAGTCGTAGTCCCTGAGCACGGTTTGGTAGCTTTGAAGGGTGATCTGCCGGGGGATCAGGTTGATGCCGGCTGAGAACAGCTCCTTGGGCGACTTCAGGGAAGAGGACACCATCCACAAAAGGGGAAAGATGATGACCACCAGCAGGAGGATGGCGACCAGATTGAGCGCCGCCTGCGACAGAGAGACTTTATTATTCTTCATGGTAGCCAAAGCCTCCCATCGTGCGCATCATAACCACGGTGATGATCAAAAAGAAGATCGAGGTGAACACGGCAATGGCGCTGGCGGTGCCGATGTTGTAGTACTTGAAGGCAAACTCGTAGATCACGTAGGACAGGTTGGTGGTGGTATAGGCCGGCCCGCCCGAGGTGAGCACGCTGATGGCGGTGAAGGCCCGCTCGGCCGCGAAGATGATCGAAGTGATGACGACGTACACCGTGGTGGGCGCGAGCAAGGGCATCTTGATGCGCCAAAAGCACTGCCAGCCGTTGGCGCCGTCGATGCGGGATGCCTCTATGCAGTCCTGGGAAATGTTCAGCATGCCCGCCATGAACAGCAGCATGTTCATGCCCATGTATTTCCAGCCGCACACCGCCACCACCGAATAAAAGGCGGTGTTCCTGTCGGTAAGCCACTTGACCGGGGTGCGGCCCATGAGGGTCAGGATGTTGTTCAGTAAGCCATAGGATGTGGAGAATATCCACAGCCAGACCATGCACACGATGGACAGGGCCAGGATGTTGGGGATAAAGAACATCGTCTTGTAAAACTCTTGGGCGTGCTTGCTGCGCACGCTTAGCAGCATCACCGAGAAGATGAGCGGCAGCACGACAAAGAACGGGAACAGCCATGCGATATAGTTGAGCGTGTTCACGACGCCCTTGCTGAACATGGTCTTGGTGAACATGTTGGCGTAATTGCCCAGTCCCACCCAGGAAAAGTCGCCCACGAAATTCCAGTCCGCAAAGCTTAGTATCAGGCTGTAGACCATCGGCCAGTATTTGAACAGACCGTACGCAACAATGACGGGCAGCATCCACAGCCAAAACCCCTGGTTGCCGCGGAGGCGCGGCATTCCTTTTTGCCCCTTTGCGGTCGCCTGCATGTCATCACTCCCTCATCAAAAGTCGTCGGTCAGTCGCGGAACAGTGCGTCGACCCGGCCCATAAGCTCCATCTCTTCCTGGATGCTTTCGCCCCCAAAGAGTTCCAGCACGAATTTTCCCCGGTATCCGCCGTTGCGGATGTAATCGTGCAGCGCAGGCCAGTTCAGGATGCCGTCGTCCGGCGGGTTGTGACTGTCGCACAGGCCGTCGTTGTTGTGAATGTGCAGCGTAATCAGCTGCGATCCGGCGGCGTCCACCTCGTCGTATACGTCCGCGCCCAACAGCGGCACATGGCCGATGTCCAGGCAAAAGTCGATGCCCAGCGTGCCAAACAGCTCCTTTTGTTTGCGCAGGGTGGTGTAAATCTCCCCCGGATCGCCGCCCGGCGGGATGTCCTCGACGGCGATGCGCACGCCCCGCTCTCTGCCGTAGCGGGCGATCTCGCCGATGTAGTCCTGCACGACGGCCAGATGATCCATGGTGTAGTTGTATTCGTTGCGATCCAACGCATGCACGACCATGATGGAGCAGTCAAGCGCCTCGGCGTAATCGATGGTCTCCTTCAGCATCCGGGTGCGCAGGCGGCAAAACGCTCCGTCGTCCGCAGGCCTGTCTGCGTAATGGCGGAAAGGCCCGTGCAGCGAATGCACGCGCAGGCCGTATTCCCTCAGCCACCGCTTCACCTGGGGGATGTCCGGCCGAAGGCGGGGGTCCAGGTGCACGGTATCCGCCCAAATCTCGACATCGTCAAACCCATGGCGGTGAAGGTTGTCCAGCGCATCCTTCAGGGGCATATGCTCCAGCATCCAGGTGGACGCCGCGTATTCACTTCTATCGTAGCGAAAGCTCATGTTCGCTCGCCTCCATCTGTAGGGGGATTGGCGCGACCGTTCCGCGCCAATCCCCTCCCAATTGCGCTTCTTGGTTTTTTCGGCACCCGATCAGCCGGCCGCCTCCAGCATCATGTTGCACTCGTCCTGCAGCGCGGAAAGCGTCTCCATCACATCCGCGCCCTCCCAAAGGATCTGGTTGCGGGCATTGATCCACATGCGGTCGATCTCCATGCCAATGGAGCCGCCGGGCCAGCACTCCCATGTCACAGCATAGGGCAGGCAGTCATAGGCCGGCGCCATATGCTGGTTCTTCTCCACCTCGATGTTGGTCAGGCACAGGTAGCCGGAATTCTCCGCCCAGCCCTTCATTCCCTCACCGATGGCGTAATTGAGGAAGGACCACACCGCATCCAGCTTCTGTTGGTCGCGGGCAAAGGAGATCAGGGCCGCGCCGCCGGAGGGCAGCTTAAGGTCGTAACCCTCGAACGAGGGGGTCTTGTTGATCTTCACCTCAAAGTCGCTGTACTCGACGATGGTGTTCACCGACATGATCGAGGTGCAGTAGATCGCCAGGTTGCCGGAGGTAAAGGTGGACTGTATCTCGCTGGAGGACAGCGCCGAAGCATAGCCCTTTTTGTACAGCTCCTGCCACATGCCGATGGCCGCGACGGCGCCCTCGTTGGTGAAGTCGCACCGCTGCTTGTCCTCGGTGAGCAACTGCCCGCCGCGGGAGAACACCAACGCCTGATCGGCCCAGGCATCCTCCATGTTGTGCAACTGCACGCCGATGGCATCGGTCTTCTCCTCGATGACCGCCGCCACCTTGAACACCTCGTCCCAGGTGGTAGGGATGTCCGCTTCGGTCAAGCCCGCCGCCCTGAACAGGTCCATGTTGATGTACATGGGCATGATGCTCACCGCGTAGGGCAGGCCCACCTGCTCTCCGTTATACTGCGCAAGCGTCAGCATGCCGTCCATGTAATTTGCGTACAGCGCGTCCAGCGCCTCCTGCGAGGGGGCGATCTCGTCGATCTTCGTGGGTTTCAGCTCGGTCGCGATGTAGTTGAGCAGATTGTAACCGCCGACGAAGATATCGGGCAGGGGGTTGCCGGCGGCCGCGTCGGCGATCATCGACTGCAGCAGGGCGAAGTACTCGCCCGACTTGGCGGTGACCTCCACATGAACGCCCGGATTGGCGGCCTCAAAACCCTTGATGACTTCCGTCAGCGCCGCTTCGGTCTTGCCGCTCCAGCGATGCCATAGGTTGATCGTCACTTGCCCTTCTTGGGCGTAGGCGGCCACCGCCAGGGACAGTGTCAGCGCCAGGGTCAAAACCAGGGTCGTAACCTTTCTCATATCTCTCCCGCTCCCTTCAGATATATCCCTATCCCTCACCCTCGACGGGCGGAATACAGATTCATGGGGCCGTCAACGCCCGCCTTCCTTGCCCAAACAGCTTTGGCGCTCCACCAACTCGGGCTGGCAGAAGTAGTACATGTACCCGCTGGACGGCGCTTTCTTGTGGGACATATCCCACAAGATCTTGGCCGCGATCTCCCCGATCTCCATCCCCCTGTAGGTCATGGAGGTTAACGGCGGACTCATGCCGACGCAGTCGTGCGTATTGTCAAAGCCGATCACGCCGATGTCCTGCGAAACGCGCAGGCCGCTGTCCTCGATGGCCCGGTACAGCATCTGGCACTCCGCGTCGTTTATGCCGAACACCGCGTCGATTTCCTCCTCTGAGGCGATCAACTCGCGCATGGTCCGGTACGCGCTCTCCTCACCGTCCGGGCAGGTGGACAGGATGAGCCTGCGCCGTACGGGCAGGCCGGCCTCCATCAGCGCGCTGATGTAGCCTTGGCAACGGTCGTTGCACACAGCGCGGTTGTGCTGGGCGGTAGCCGCGAAAGCGATGTTGCGGTATCCGCGCCCGATCAAATGCCTGGTGGCAATGTAGCCCCCGTAAAAGTTGTTGACGGAAACCACGGGCGCGTTGATGTGGGGGATGGTCCGGCTGCAAAAGACCAGCGGCACCTTGGCTTCAACCAACCGCCCGTAGACCCGGTAATTCACGCCGGCGTCCTCGCTGACCACGGGAATCATTATGAACCCCGATACCGGCGAAGCCTGCAGCCTGCGGATATAGTTCTCCTGCTTGTCAATGTCGTCGTCCGAATTGCATAAGATCAGGTTGATGCCCTTGGACTCGGCAAAATTTTCAATCGCGCGGGTGATCTCGACGAACACCGTCGTCATCACATTGGGAAGGATCAGCCCCCAGTTTTCGGTCACCGGCACGGTCTTCTCGATCAGGGCGTTGATGTAGGTGCCGCTGCCTTTTTGCGCGTACAAAATACCTTCGCGCTCCATCTCGGCGATCGCCTTGTCCAGCGTCATCCGAGATGTATCCAATCGCGCGCACAGCTGATGGCGAGAGGGCAGCTTTTCCCCGGGATGCATCTTGACCACCATGTCCATCAGCATCCGCTTGATTTCCTTGTATCGCAGCATGGCTTCCTCTCCGACACTGGTATTGATCAGGCAGCACCTGCCCATATTATAAGGCAAACCCTCCGATAGCGCAATTACTTTACAGATTTTAAGGCACATTTGACTAATTTAAGGCAACTATGCGAGTTTCACACCCCAAGCGCATCACCGTAGGAAAAATAACAACGCCTTCCGATGCGCGACGACACCGCTTGCGATTGAAATTCCCCTGCTGAAATGGTACAATAAGCGGCGAATCAGGGGGATGGGACATGAAGAACACGACCTACTACATCGAGCGGTTGATCGCGTTTGCGGTCGATCGAGCGCTGCTCGAACGCGAGGACTGGGCTTACGCGCGGAATCTGCTGCTGGACGCGATGGGTTTGGACGCGCCCGAGGCGGCCGAAGCCGACGACGCGCCGCTGCCGGACACGGTGACCGGCATCATCGAGCCGCTTGCGCGCGACGCCGCGGCGCGCGGACTGATCGAAGATACGGCCGACGCGCGCGGGCGCTTCGGGGCGCGGCTTTGCGGGCTGATTACGCCCGCGCCTCAGGCGGTGCGCGAGCGGTTCCGGGCGCTTTACGAACGCGAAGGCGCGCGGGCGGCGACCGATTGGTTCTATCGGCTGTGCCGCGCGTGCGACTACATCAAGGTCGATCGCATCGAAAGCAACGTGCGCTTCGTCGAGGACTCGCCCGCAGGGCCGCTCGAGATCACGATCAACCTTTCGAAGCCCGAGAAGGACCCGCGCGACATCGCGGCGGCGCTCACGGCCCCGCGGCTTTCGTATCCCGCCTGCATGCTGTGCGTCGAAAACCCGGGCTATGCCGGGCGGCCCGGCTTCCCCGCGCGCCAGAACCACCGGATGGTGCCGCTGACGCTGCACGGCGAGCGGTTCTACCTGCAATACTCGCCCTACCTGTACTACGACGAGCACAACATCGTGCTCAGCGACGAGCACCGGCCGATGGCGATTGGCCGCGGCACCTTCGCGCGGCTGCTCGAGTTCGTCGACCGGTTCCCGCACTACTTTCTGGGCTCGAACGCCGACCTGCCGATCGTGGGCGGCTCGATCCTGTCGCACGACCACTTCCAGGGCGGCGCGCACCGGTTCCCGATGGACGCGGCGGGCGCGCTCATCCCCCTCGCCGGTTCCGATCCGCGCGTTCAGGCCGAGATCGTCGACTGGCCGATGAGCTGCGTGCGGCTGTCGGGCGAGGACGCCTCTTCGCTGATCGACGCGTCGGTCGATATGCTCGACGCCTGGCGCGCCTACTCGGACGAATCGCTCGGCATCCTCGCGCACACCGACCAGCCCCACAACACCATCACGCCGATCGCGCGGCGCGAGGGAAATCGGTACATCGTCAACCTGGTGCTGCGCAACAACCGCGTGAACGCCGAGCACCCGCTGGGCATCTTCCACCCGCACGCAGACCTGCACCACGTCAAAAAGGAGAACATCGGCCTGATCGAGGTGATGGGGCTGTTCATCCTGCCGGGCCGGCTGATCGGCGAGCTTCATGCGGCGCGGGACTACCTGACCTATGCGCGCGCCCTCGGAGACGCGCCGGGCCCGGACGAGCCGGTCGCCAAGCACTACGCCTGGATCCGCGAGATCGCGCCTGAGCGCGCGCTGCGCGAGGACGAGGCCGACGCGCTGATCCGGCGCGCGCTGGCCGAAAAGTGCGCGCGCGTGCTGGCCGACGCCGGGGTGTACAAGCGGGATCAAGCCGGCCGGGCGGGGTTCCTGCGGTTCGTCGGCGGGTTGGGGTACCGCGCAATTGTTTGATGAAGTCAAAAAAGGGGTATTATGATGGATAAGACCGCTGTCGTCGTACGGGTAGATGGGAAGCTGATGGCCGAGCTCACGCGCTCCGAGGCCTGCGCCAAGTGCGGCGCGTGCCAGCACGGGCGGCAGGAGTCGCTTCGGTACCCGCTGCCGGACGGCGATTACCGCGAGGGCGACGAGGTCGTAATCAGCCTGCCCGACGATAACGCGTTCAGGGCGTCGGCGCTGGCCTACGGCATACCGATCGTCTTCCTGCTGCTGGGACTCGCGCTGGGCATGGTGTTGGGGCTTCCCGACCTCGCCCAGGCCGCGCTCGGGCTGTCCGCGCTGGCAGCGAGCTTCTTTGTGCTGAAGGCGCTCGAGCCGCGGCTCAAGCGCAGCGGCCGGTACGAGCCGAAATTTTGCAACGATCAAGATAAACGGGGGGAATATTGACATGGTGAAGCACTTTACATCGAAGGACCTTACGCAGCAGGCGCTCGCGGGACAGGGCACGGTGCTGGTCGACTTCTGGGCGCCCTGGTGCGGCCCCTGCCGCATGATCGCGCCGATCATCGAGCAACTGGCCGGGGAGTATTCAGGCCGCGCCGCGGTGGGCAAGCTCAACATCGACGAGGAGCAGGACGCGGCGGTTAGCTACCGCGTGACCAGCATCCCCACGCTGATCCTGTTTAAGGACGGCGTCGAGCAGGAGCGCATGATCGGCGCGCGCGGCAAGGAAGCGCTCGAGGAACTGCTGGATAAGTATTGCTCCGTCGTGTAAAGCTTGCCGCAAAGCGACGGGAGGTTCTTTCGTCAGACAAGGAAAGACGCCGCGGGAATACCGGGCGTATTTCAAGGCGGTCTGACGCAGTATGGCGGGAAAAGACCCGTCGCGGCTGGAAAGGTTTTCCCGGCGGATCGATCGTGTTAACATTTAGGGCGGCCGGTATGGCGGTGTTCAAATCCTTACATTGCCGTGATATACTGGCGGCAGTAGATTGCAGGGTAGGCCAAGCAAAAGCGCCGGCAATTGCGGCGCTTTTTGCGTGGGCTTGCGCGTGGGTACCATCTGATTTCCACATCTGAGGCGTCGCACGTTGCGGGACGGGGGCATGTTGGTCCCAGGTTCCGGGTCGCCCTAGGTGGGATTTCAAAGCGTCCACAACGGTTCTACACCATGACAGGAAGAACCCTTGTTTTCGTGCGTTCAATTCAGGCAGTCGACTGGAAGGAGGCCTTTATGGCGACAAGGAGCAAAAGCAAAAAAACAGACAATGAAAAGCGGCTGCGCATCATCCCGCTGGGCGGGCTGGGCGAGGTCGGTAAGAACATGACGGTGTTCGAGTACGGCGACGACATCATCGCGGTGGACATGGGTTCGATCTTCCCCCGCGAGGATATGCCGGGCGTCGATCTCGTGATCCCCGACACCACCTACCTGACGAAAAACGCGTCGCGGATCCGGGCGTATGTCATCACGCACGGCCACGAGGATCATATCGGCGCGTCGCCCTACATCCTGCGCAACCTGCCCGCGCCCGTATACGGCACGCGGCTGACGCTGGCGCTGGTCGAGCACAAGCTCAAGGAGCACCGGGTGAACGGCATCCAGCTCAACGTGATCCAGCCCGGCGACAGCGTCAAGATCAGCGACTCGTTCGAGGTGGAATTCCTCAAGGCCAACCACTCGATCGCCGGCGCGGTGATGCTGGCGATCAAGACGCCGGTGGGCACGGTGATCCACACCGGCGACTTCAAGGTGGACTACACCCCGATCGACGGTCAGGTGACCGACCTGGGTCGATTGGCCGA
The DNA here is from genome assembly GCF_051162045.1 of Anaerozeibacter quisquiliarum. Taxonomy (NCBI): domain Bacteria; kingdom Bacillati; phylum Bacillota; class Clostridia; order Eubacteriales; family Anaerozeibacteraceae; genus Anaerozeibacter; species Anaerozeibacter quisquiliarum. The sequence goes on along the minus strand of NZ_JBISDI010000037.1, from coordinate 8,768 downwards.
GCTCGGGCGCGAGGGCGTGCTGCTGCTGCTGGCCGATTCCACCAATGTGGAGCGGCCCGGCTACACGATGAGCGAGCGCACCGTGGGCGAGACGTTCATGAACCTGTTCGGTAAGGCGCCCGGGCGCATCATCGTCGCGATGTTCGCCAGCAATGTGCACCGCATCCAGCAGGTGGTCGACGCGGCGGTGCGCTACAACCGCAAGTTCTGCCTGGTCGGGCGCAGCATGCTCAACGTGTCGAAGGTGGCCATGCAGCTGGGCGAACTCAAGATCCCCGAAGGCCGGCTGATCTCGGTGGACGACCTCGACCGCTACGACGACGACGAGATCGTGGTGATGACCACCGGCAGCCAGGGCGAACCGATGAGCGGCCTGGCGCGCATGGCGTTCGCCGAGCACCGAAAGCTCGAGGTGCGCAAGAGCGACATGGTGATCGTGTCGGCCACGCCCATCCCCGGCAACGAGAGGTCGGTGTCGCGTGTCATCAACCAATTGGTGCGCAGCGGCGCGAACGTGATCTACGAGGCGATCGAAGACGTGCACGTCTCGGGCCACGCCTGCCGCGAGGAGCTCAAGCTGATCCACACGCTGGCGCACCCGAAGTTCTTTATACCGGTGCACGGCGAGTACCGCCATCTGCACCAGCACGCGGATCTCGCGATGTCGCTGGGGCTTCCGGCCGAGCATGTGCAGATCATCCAAACCGGCGACATCATGGAGGTCGGCACGAAAAAGCTGGGCGTCGTGGGCACCGTGCCCAGCGGCGAGGTGCTGATCGACGGGCTGGGCATCGGCGACGTGGGCGCCGTGGTGCTGCGCGACCGCAAGCACCTGTCGCAGGACGGGCTGCTCATGGTCATCATGGCGGTCGACCGCAACTCCGGTATGGTGGTATCGGGCCCCGACATCATCAGCCGCGGGTTCGTGTACATGCGCGAGGCCGACGCGCTGGTCGAGGGAACGCGCAGCGCCGCGAAAGGCGTGCTCGAGTCGTTTGGGCGCATCGATCCGAGCGACTGGAACCATGTCAAGGGCGACGTGCGCGAGGCGGTGCAGAAGTACATCTACGACAACATCAAGCGCTCGCCGATGATCCTGCCGGTGATCGTGGAGATCTAGGCCGCGCGGGTCCGGCTGCATGAATCGATTCCGGATCGGGGCGCATCCGGCCGCGCCCGGTGGGCGTGGGGGGAGGGTGCCGGCCCAATGAGCAAGCGGGCAGCCGGCCCGAACGGGCTGGGACGACCGTTGCGGATTGAGTGAGGGCAAGCTCGCCCCTTGCCGGAATCCACAGGCACCGGCGGAGCCGGCACCTATGATTGAACTTGGAAGGCGTAGACCGAACCTCCCAGGGTTTCCGGTGGGGATTGCCCTGACGGGGATTGAACCAACCGCCGACGCAATGCGTCGAAGGACAATGAGGGGTTGATCTCATGAATGTATACGACCAGGCGCATGTGCTGGCGCGCGCGCTGCGCGAGTCCGAGGAGTTTCAGGAATATCAGCGGCTGCGCGAGACGGCCTACGAGGACGCGACCAACAAGGCGCTGCTCGACGAATACAAGCGGCTGCAGTTCCGGATGCAGGCGCGGGTGGCGTCCGGCCAGCGCATGGACGAGGACGACCTCAAGCGCATGCAGCAGATCGCCTCGCTCCTGCAGTTCAATGCCGACGCGTCGGCGTACCTGCTGGCCGAGTTCCGCTTCCAGAAGCTGATGGCCGACCTGTACAAGATTCTGGCCGACGTGGCGGGAATCGACCTTGACATGCTGACGCAAGGCTAGGTAACCGCCGATCAAATCCCACGCGCGGTGGCGGCTGCCTTTCCGCCATCTTGCGCCTGCAGAATCCTTGACGTAGCGCCGCTACGCCTTCAGATTTTGCAAGCGCAATCTGACGAAAATTCAGCGCGCCACCGCACGCGTGCTTTAATCAGCGCTTACCCAGGTAACCGTCGATCAAATCCCGCGCGCGCAGGCGGGTTTTCCGCTCGCTCGTTCCGGCAAAACGCCGGACGCAGAGCGTTGCGTCAGGCAAAGGGCGACGCAGCCCGGCGGAAATAGATCGGGTCAGATCGCGGGGAGCAGGCTCCGCAGGCACTTAACGACGGAGGAAGTAACCCATGCCCAGAAACCGCAGTCCCTACGGCCGACGCCACGAAACCGACCGCTACACCCAGAGGACGCTGCACCGCGACCGCGAATTTGGGTTTTACTGGTACGCCTGGCTGTGGAAGGCGGCGAGGCCTTTGCTGGTGCTGCTATGCTCGCTGGTGGTGGTGCTGGGCATCTTTGCCAGGGGCTGGACGATGGTCAACGAGCGCCTGCTGATGGCGGTTCAGCCGGGGAGTGCCGACACCGTGGATTTTGTGATCGAGAAGGGCGACTCGGCGGCCAAGATCGCGCTCAACCTGGAGGGGCAGCAGTTGGTGCGCAACCCGGCGATCTTCCGCTACATTGTGCAATTTCGCGGGCTGACCAGCAAGCTGCAGGCCGGCAACTACCCGCTCACGCGCGGCATGACCGTGTGGGATGTGGTCGACAAGCTGACCGAGGGCAGCGCCAGCAACGAGCGCACGATCACCATCATCCCCGGATGGACGATCGACGACATCGCGCGCTACTTAAACCGCCAGGGCGCGGTTAAGGGTGAAGCCGAATTTCTTGCGCTGGCGAACGACGGCGAGCGCTTCAAAGACACCTCTTACAGGATGCAGGACGCCGCCCAGAAGGGTACGATGGAAGGCCGCAAGTACCAGCTCGAGGGCTACCTCGCGCCCGACACCTACCGCGTGTACAGCAACGCCACCGCCGAGGACATCGTCAAGCGGCTGCTCTCGCAGACCGACAGCGTGATCGACCAGGTGTTCACCGAGCCGCCGCCGATCGAGGTGGTGCGCGACGAGGCGGGCAACATCGTGACCGCGGATGATCCCGAGGAGGATGCGGACGCCGAAGGCGAGGAGGCCGAGCCGGCGGAGGAGATCCCCTTCGCCACCACGCTCGACCGGGAACAGACGATCATCCTGGCCTCGATCATCGAAAAGGAGGCCGGTCGCAAGGCCGATTACAGACGGGTGTCCGCCGTGTTCCACAACCGGCTCGAGAAGGGCATGCGCCTGGAATCGGACGCTACGGCGGCCTACCCGCTGGGCATCCGCCGAATCGTGCTGACCGCGGACGAGTTGATGTCGGCCAACGGCTACAACACCTACACGCGCGACGGTCTGCCGATCGGCCCGATCTGCAACCCGTCGAAGGCCGCGCTTACCGCCGCGCTCTACCCCGACACCGACTACATCTACGACGGCTACCTGTACTTCTGCGCCGGCGACCCCGATAAAGGCGAAACCGTGTTCGCAAAAACCAAGGATGAGCACCAGGAGAATGTGGCCAAGTACCGCGAGCTGTGGGTGCAGCACGACCAGCGCCAGGCCAGGGCTGAGGCGGAAGGGAATTAAGGCGGCGCCGCGCAATCCCCCCGCGTACACGTTCTTTGTGCGGTGTTGCCTTAAGTCAAACAAGGGGCTGCAGTGCCATGCAAGGCGCGGCAGCCCCATTGCGTTCGCATCCCCGCAGGGCGGCCTTCCCCCATTCCCCTTCTCGGAGGGGTGCCCGCGGGCGGGGTGGTGGACCTGATGGCAGGACTTCGGTTTTACGGGACGGGTACGGACTCGTCCGGCAAGAGCGGGCCATGCCGTCGGCATGACCCGCCCTCTGGGCATCGGGAACACCGCGCCGCCGCGGCCCGAACTCAGCCGCGTTCCTCGTGCCCGGGCACCGGATACGGCGCGCGGGATTGCGGGGGGGTGTTGGCGGCCCCTCACGTAATTCGCAATGGCCGTCCCACGCCGTTGGCGTGGATGCTCGCATGATGCTCTTCAGCATTGCCTGTTCATTGGGCCGGGCCGCCCAACCCCCGCCAAAGGGCTGTGCCCTCTGGACGATCATGACCGCTCACGCGGGGGAATACGCCGTTGCGACCTCGTCATAGCATGATAGGGCAGTCTTTGCTGCGCAGAGGGATTTTCTCTCCGCGCGGATCGGAGGGGTCCCCATGCTGACGGCCCTGATCGGCCTACTCGACTCCATCTTCCTCCTGATCGCCCATGTGTCGGGCCGCTCGTCGTTTCCGCAGCCGCTCTCCGCCGAGGAGGAAAGGGCGGCCATCGAGCGCATGATGGCGGGCGATACCGCCGCCGCCAAGACGCTGATCGAGCACAACCTGCGCCTGGTCGCGCACATCGCCAAGAAGTACCAGCGCTCGGGCGTGGATATGGACGATCTGGTTTCGATCGGCTCGATCGGGCTGATTAAAGCCGTTTCATCGTTCAAGCCCGAAGCGGGCAAGCTGACCTCGTATGCCTCGCGTTGTGTTGAAAACGAGATCCTGATGGCGCTGCGCGCCGGCAAGAAGCGAAAAGGGAGCCTTTCGCTCTCCGAGCCCATCGGGGCCGACCGCGAGGGCAACGAGGTGATGCTGTCGGACATCCTGGGCACCGATTTCGACCTGGTGCCCCGGCAAGCTGAGGTCAACATCGAATCGGCCCGCGCGATTTTGCTGCTCTCTCGGGTACTGGACGCGCGCGAGCGCACGGTGATCGTGCTGCGCTACGGCCTGCTCGGCGGCGCGCCCCGCCCGCAGCATGAGGTGGCGCGGGAACTGGACATTTCCAGGAGTTACGTATCGCGCATCGAAAAGCGCGCGATCGAGAAATTGAGGGAAGCGTTGAATGGAACAGAAGACCCGGTTCGGCCCGGCGGGCAGCAGTGACCGGTTTCACGAGGAAGGCTACAAGTCAAGCGTAGACGCCCCGCGCTGGCTGGCCACGCAGGGGCTGACGGCGTTCGAGTACGCGGCCGGGCGCGGCGTGGCGCTCTCCGAGACCACCGCGCGCGCGATCGGATCGGCGGCGGCTTCGCTGGACGTAGCCATGTCGATCCACGCGCCCTACTACATCAACTGCGCCTCGCCCGAGCCCGAGAAGCGTGAGAAGGCCGAGCTATACCTGCTGGACGCCGCGCGCGCCGTAGGCTTCATGGGCGGCGAGCGCGTGGTGTTCCACGTGGGCTCACCCGGCAAGCTGCGCCGCGCCGAGGCCAACCGCCTGGCGCGTCAAACCGTGGCCCAAGCGCGCAAACGCCTGGACGCCGAGGGCCTCCGCCACATCTTCCTATGCCCCGAGACCATGGGCCGCGCGAGCCAGCTGGGCACGCTCGAGGAGACGCTTCAACTGTGCCTCTCGGACGAGCGCCTGATCCCCACCCTCGACTTCGGCCATCTGCACGCGATCGGCCAGGGCGCGCTGAACACAGCGGGCGACTTCCGCCGCGTGCTCGACGCGCTGTTGAAGACGCTCGGTGAGGCGCGCGCCCGCACCTTCCACGCCCACTTCAGCCGCCTCGAGTTCACGAATAAGGGCGAGAAGCGCCACGTGACCTTTGCCGACGAAGGGTACGGCCCGGATTTTGCCCTGCTCGCGCCTTTGCTCGTCGAATACGATCTGACCCCCACGATCATCTGCGAATCCCGCGGCACCCAATCGGACGACGCGCTGGCGATGAAGGCGCTGTACGAGCGGGCGTTGGACGCGTAATATTCCTTTTTCTCTTGACAGGGCGGCCGGAGCCATATATACTATACATACTAAAACATACTTTTGGTTCATTATGGAAAAGGGTCTATGAAGAAGATCAACTCCATCGGATATGGGCATAAGATCGCCGGGCTGGCCGGGTGCTTGCTTTTGCTCGCTCCGCCGCTTGGATGCATTGCCTTGCTGTCCTTGGCGGTGTTGCTCGGCATTGAGTTTCATCAAGACAGAGCAATCGACCGGCAATACGACGCAGTCAGGAAGACGAAGACGGCGCTGGGCAGCGGGGCGTATGAATGCCAGCGCTGCGGCAACAGGACAGTCACCGGCTCCGATCGGTACTGTAACATCTGTGGGATGACATTCACGCCCGAAAGGAGCAATCCCCTATGACCGCCGCGAACATACAAGCAGCCGTTTCACAGACGCTGTTTATCCCATTGGCCGCGCGCGCCTTGGAATCCCGGCGAGATGACCCCGTGATTCTGGACGACAAAGCGGTTGAAATCATGGCACGGCTTGATGCGGATGCAATCGCGGACGGCGGATTGATTTGCGCGCATGGCATACTGGCCCGCACAAAGGTGATCGACGATGAGATCAAGGGGCTGCTCTTGGAAAAGCCCGACATCGCCCTGATCAATTTGGGCGCGGGATTGGACACGCGGATATGCAGGGTAGACAACGGCCTTTTCAAATGCTTCGAACTTGACCTGCCCGATGTAATAGCGCTTAGAAGGCAATTCTTCGCGGAAGATGAGCGGATACGCTTTATTGCCGCATCGGTGCTGGATGATGCTTGGGCGCGGGCGCTCGAGGGCATAGATGCCTGCGAAACGGTCATCATCGCGGAAGGGTTGCTCATGTACTTCCCGAGTGAAGATGTCCGGAAGATCTTTCACCTCCTTGCCGCGCATTTTCCGGGCGCGCACATGTACTTTGACGTCGTCCACAGCTTCTTCGTGGGCAAGGGCATAAGCGGTGCGTTTCAGTGGGGGCTGGACAAGGCCAAGGACATTGAACGCATGAGTCCGGACATCCGCTTGGTGCGCTCGTGGAGCACGGGGGATTTGCTGAAGCGGCGTCAGCCCTTCCTGTTCAGGATCATGAACATCCTGCCTTTAACGAGAAACAGGAGCCAAATTCTGCACGTTCAATTCGGCGAACAGTCAGGGATGGTGGAATGATGCCCCGCTTCAGCGAAACGGAGAAGGAGAACATCCGGCGCAGGCTCTTGACAGAGGGCGAGCGGTTGTTCGCGGCGTATGGCCTGAAGAAGGTGACCATCGACGACATCGTCGGCGCCGTCAACATCGCGAAGGCCACCTTCTACACATTCCATGACAGCAAGGAAGCCCTGTATCTGGACATCGTTCAGGGGATCCAGAAGGAAATCTTCACGCAGCTCGAAGCTCTCTTGGAGCGCAATGCCGATCTACCCGGCGCAGACCGCGTGCGGCAGGCATTCGGTCTGATGGCACGGCTTATGTCTCAGCGCCCCATCCTCGCACAAGTCAGCCCCTCTACCGTCGACCTCATTGCGCGAAAAGTATCGCCCGAACGCACGGCGGCCTACGCGCGGCAAAACACCGACGCCGCAAAGTCCCTGCGGGATCACGGCGTTCGGTTCACCTGCGATACAGAAACCGCCTCCTATGCCTTTCAGGCGCTGTATCACAGTTGGCTATTCATGCGGGAGAGGGATGCAGAACAGACAGAAGCCGTAATACGGATTATGCTCGACGGGATTCTAAGCCAAATCCTATAGGCATCGAGGACTCTGCGGTAAAGCTCATGCGCATCGAAGCGCTGTGCGACACCGTCTGCGAAATGGACGCGGGCCGATTGACCGTCGTGCGCTGACCTGGGCAATCGCCGATCAGATCCCACGCGCGCAGGCGGCTGCCTTTACGCCATCTCGCGCCTGCAGAATCCTCGACGCGGCGCCGCTACGCCTTCGAATTCTCAAGCGCAATCTGACGGAAAATTCAGCGCGCCACCGCACGCGTGCTTGAATCAGCGCCCACCTTGGGCAAGCAGCATGTTTTGTCGCGCAGATCAAGGTAAATTGCGCTCCAAGGAGGCGATTTTGCGATGGTCAGGGTTGCGTTTGATGCCGCTCGCGCGCCATCGAGCAGCGGATTTCTGGTGGCGATGGGCGGGGATCACCGCGCGGAGCGGGTGCTGTTCATGCCGCCGCCGGGCTACGGAGGCGGCGGGGCGCTGGGCTTTGTGAAGCTGGGCGGGCCGGGCCAGCCGGCGGTCAAGAAGGCGCTCGCCTATGACGCGGCGCTCGGCGGCTACGAATGGCTGGTGGAACGCGCCGAGGTGCGCGCGGTGGCGGGGATCGCCGCTGTGATGGCGCAGTTCACGCTGGAGTCGCGCGACGGCGAGGAGTGCGTCTGCTGGGAGAGCCGGGCGTTTCCGATCGCGGTCAACCCGACGATCGAAGCGGACGCGCTGCTCGAAACACAGCAGCCGGTCTACCTGCTGGAGTTGGATATGCGGGTGGCCGCGGCGGTCGCGCGGGCGGAGGCGGCGGCGCAGGCGCTTTCGCAGCCCGCGGCCGAGGCTGAAACGCTGCCGAACGGAGCGGCCGCGACGGTCGCGGTGGACGCAACCGGCGGCGCGGTCACCTACCGCTTCGGCCTGCCGCGCGGCGAGAAGGGCGACAAGGGCGACACCGGCTCGCTCGACGACAACGCGCAGTTGCAGATGCGGCAGATTACGGGACTTGCGGGCGCGCTGGACGATCTGGCGACCGGCCTAGCGGCCAAGAGCGACGCCGGCCACGCCCACGCCGAGTATCTGACCGACGTATCGGGCAAGCTGGACCTCGCCGGCGGCGCGATGACCGGCGCGCTCGTGGCCGGCGGCGCGCAGCAGCTTGTGTCCTGGCAGGCGCGCAACATCGCCGCGTCGGAAACCGACCTCGAAGCCGGCGTCAGCCCGCTGACGACGGGGCGCATCTACCTGCGGTACGAGTGAGCGGGGCTTGCCGAACGCAAACAAAAACCCGCCCATTATTGGGCGGGTTGCTGTGTCATTAGGTCAAAATAGATGCAGCTTTTGTATGGATAAAGCTATGTGTCATCAATAAACCTTGAAAATAGTTCATTTCAGCTGTTTCAAAATCGTATAGCGCTTATTTGAAAAAACACTAATAAAAAGCTC